>JBMSJG010000167.1:0-2893 GCA_049418645.1 Burkholderiaceae bacterium
GCCTCACCGATTTCAGTGTTGATGTTTTCGACTGCACGCAGCACACCCTTGCCCAGGTAGCGCGACTTGTCGCCGTCACGCAGCTCAATGGCCTCACGGGCACCAGTCGAGGCCCCACTGGGAACAATCGCGCGTCCCATGACACCTGATTCCAGCAAGACATCACATTCCACGGTGGGGTTGCCGCGACTGTCCAGGACCTCACGGCCGACCAGATCGACAATTGCACTCATCTCACTTCTCCCTAATTAGTTGAAATCGTTTTCGAGCAAGGGCTGGGCCTTGACCACACGGTCAATGGCCACCAACTGCTCGAGCAGGGCCTGCATCTTGTCCAGTGGCACGGCGTTGGGTCCGTCGGACAGGGCCTTGGCCGGGTTGGGATGGGTCTCCATAAACAGACCCGACACACCGACACCCACTGCAGCCCTGGACAACACGGGCACAAACTCACGCTGACCGCCACTGCTAGTGCCCTGACCACCTGGCAATTGCACCGAGTGGGTGGCATCGAAGACCACCGGGCAGTCGGTCTCGCGCATGATGGCCAGGCTGCGCATGTCGCTGACCAGGTTGTTGTAGCCAAAGCTAGCGCCCCGTTCACAGGCCATAAAGCGATCGGTACTCAGGCCAGCCTCACTGGCCGCCTGGCGGGCCTTGTCGATGACATGCTTCATGTCACCGGGTGCCAGAAACTGGCCTTTTTTAACGTTCACCGGCTTGCCACTCTGGGCCACGGCCTGGATGAAGTCGGTCTGACGACAGAGAAAGGCTGGCGTCTGAAGGACGTCGACCACCGAGGCCACCGCGGGGATTTCTTCGATGCTGTGCACGTCGGTCAGGATGGGCACGTTGAGCGTCTTGGCGACCTTCTCCAGGATGGCCAGACCAGTCTCCATTCCCAGGCCTCGAAAGGACTTGCCCGAGGACCGATTGGCCTTGTCGTAGCTGGACTTGAAGATAAACGGCACGCCCAGCTGTTGGCAGATCTCTTTGAGCCGGCCTGCCGTCTCCATTTGGAGCATCTCGGACTCGACCACGCAGGGCCCCGAGATCAGGAAAAACGGCTTGTCGAGGCCGACTTCAAAATCACAGAGTTTCATGCAGCCACTCCCTGTTGCTGGCCGGTCTTCGAGACGCCACCCGAACGAGCGGCCTTGTAGGCGAGCGCCGCCTGAATGTAGGACTTGAACAGCGGATGCCCTTTGCGGGGCGTCGAGGTGAACTCAGGGTGGAACTGAACCGCCATAAACCACGGGTGCACGCTGGCCGGTAACTCCACCATCTCGACGAGAGACTCGTTGGGCGTCTCGGATGCAATCACCAACCCCGCCTTGGCGACCTGGTCTTTGAGTTGGTTGTTGACCTCGTAGCGATGGCGGTGACGCTCATAGACCTCAGGGCCATAAATCTCGTGTGCGCGGGTACCGGGCTTAACCTGACAGCGCTGAGCCCCCAGTCGCATGGTGCCGCCCAGATCAGAGGCCTGCGATCGACTCTGAACCGACCCATCGGCCCCGACCCATTCGGTGATCAGTGCAATCATGGGCTCCGGGGTGCTGGGGTCGAACTCGGTGGAGTTGGCCTTGGTCAGACCAGCCACATGTCGGGCGTATTCGACGACAGCCAGTTGCATGCCCAGGCAGATGCCCAGATAGGGGATCTTGTTCTGCCGGGCGAAGGCGATGGCCTTGATCTTTCCCTCTACGCCACGTTTGCCAAAGCCACCGGGCACCAAGATGGCATCAAAGCCTTGAAGCATGTCCGGTCCCTGGTCGTCGATCTGCTCGGAGTCGATGTACTCGATCTGGACCCGCGAACGGGTGTGCAGGCCGGCATGAATCAGGGCCTCGGTCAGTGACTTGTAAGACTCGGTCAGGTCCACATACTTGCCGACCATGGCCACTCGAACGGTCTCTTGCGGATGCTCCAGCCGGTCGATCAGATCGTCCCAGACCTTCAGGTTGGCTGGCGGCGCCTGCAGGGCCAGGGTCTGACAAATGACCTCGTCCACCTTCTGTTCCCAGAGCATGCGGGGAATGCGATAGATGCTGTCCACGTCGGCCACCGAAATAACGGCCTCGTAGGGCACATTCGAAAAGAGCGAGATTTTTTCACGCTCATCATCTGGAATGGGCCGGTCGGCGCGGCAGAGCAGCAGGTTGGCGCTGATGCCAATCTCGCGAAGCTTCTGGACCGAGTGTTGCGTGGGCTTGGTCTTGAGCTCACCTGCAGAGCGGATGTAGGGCACCAGCGTCAGATGAACAAAACAGCTGCTGGTGCGACCCTGTCGCAGGCTGAGCTGCCGAATGGCCTCTAGAAAAGGCAGCGACTCGATGTCACCGACTGTGCCACCGACCTCCACAATGGCAACATCGACCTCATCGGGGGTGCCCACACGGGCGCCACGCATGATGAAGTCTTGGATTTCGTTGGTGATGTGGGGGATGACCTGAACCGTCTTGCCCAGGTACTCACCACGGCGCTCTTTGCGAAGCACCGTGTCGTAGATCTGACCCGTGGTGAAGTTGTTGACCTTGCGGGTCTTGGCATCGATGAACCGCTCGTAGTGGCCCAGGTCTAGGTCAGTTTCAGCACCGTCTTCGGTGACAAAGACCTCGCCGTGCTGAAAGGGGCTCATGGTGCCGGGGTCAACGTTGAGGTAGGGATCCATCTTGATGATGGTGACCTTGAGGCCTCTGGATTCCAGAATGGCCCCCATCGACGCGGCGGCGATGCCCTTGCCCAAGGAGGACACAACACCACCGGTAACAAAGACAAACTTGGGCATAACAGACATCCGCGAGTGGAAAGGTTAATTCTACGCGATGACCAGGCAGCCCGTCTTGGCCATGACCTCCTCTTTGGTCACCCCAGGCGCCAACTCCACCAG
>JBMSJG010000168.1:0-2856 GCA_049418645.1 Burkholderiaceae bacterium
CGGTCAGCTCTACCTGGCCTCTGATCAACTCATCGACCTGGTCAGCCCCATGCCGCAGTTGGTCGTGGGCGAGCACCTGCCGGATCATGAGCCGAAAGGACAACAGGCGAGCCTCTGGCGACGTTCCATCAATGCACTGCAGATGGCCGTCTTTGAGCAGTCGCAGGCGGATCCCCAGCAGGCCCAGACACTCTGGCCCTGGGGTGTCGGTAGCCTGCCCATCGTCTTGCCACCCCCATCTGAGTCGATTGACACGAGAGACACGCAACACCTGCCCCTACACCTCAACGGTCTGCTGCAATGGCTAGGCCGCCTGGGATTTTCACCACGCCTGAGCCTGCAGACTTCCCCCGTCATGGATGGCCTTTGGCAGGAGCAAGACCTGGTGGATTGGCTACACCAGTGGCTCGTAGCGCTCGAGTCCATAGACCAGGACAAGGTCGGCGGACTCATTCTGGCCAGCCCCTGGTCCGCACGTTTCATCGAACGACCATCCAGCGCCTGGACATGGAGAGGTGTGGTCGATCGCACCCCGTGGTTTAGAAAAACCAGGACTCTTGAGCAGGTGCTGAGCCGCCTACTCCAGTCACTCACCGTTGATGAACTCGACTAAAGGCTGTCCAGCATGAGCCGACTGCACCACCGACAGCTGGAAGACCGCAGTGTGGATGAGAGCCTCCACGCCAGTCTGGTCTCGTCTGGACTTCACCCTGTTGTTGCCCATTGTCTGGCGAGCCGAGGAATTCAGGGACTCGATTCTTTGGACGTTTCGCTGACCCGTCTGCCGCCTCCACGTCTGCTGGCGAACCTCTCGGAGTCTGCCGAGGCCATCGGCCAGGCCATTCTTCAGGGACAACGGTTCTTGATTGCTGGGGACTACGACGCAGACGGGGCCACCGCCACTGCGGTGATGGTGCTGGGTCTTCGTCGGCTGGGGGCCCAGGTCGACTTTATCGTGCCGGATCGTTTTCGACTGGGCTATGGGCTCACCCCTGCCTTGGTGGATCAGGCACTGGCTCGAGCAGATGGTGGCAGACCAGACTGGATCATCACCGTTGACAATGGCATCTCTGCAATGGCCGGTGTGGCCCACGCCCAGGCGATGGGACTACAGGTACTGGTGACCGATCACCACCTGCCGGGTCAAGACCTTCCAGCATGCCGAATCATCAACCCACAGTTGGGTGGCGACGACTTTCCAAGCCGGCAAATGGCCGGCGTTGGGGTGGCCTTTTATCTGGTCATGGCCGTAAGAGCCTGGCTGGCCCAGCAACCCTCGACCTTGCCAGCCCGAGACATGCCCCGCATCGACGACTTGCTTGCCCTGGTAGCCTTGGGCACCGTGGCCGATCTGGTGAGACTCGATGACCTCAATCGCCTACTGGTCAGTCAAGGATTACGCCGCATTCAGAAGGGCAACTGCCCGCCAGGCCTCACCGCCTTGTTTCAGGTGGCCGGTAAGAATCCCGCTCAGGCCCAGACCGAGGACCTGGGCTTTGCGATCGGACCGAGACTCAACGCAGCGGGCCGACTCGCAGACATGACCGTGGGCATCCAATGCCTATTGGCCGAGAGCTCTGAGAGGGCCCTCCCCTTGGCCCAGCAGCTCCAAAGTCTCAATGTCGAACGACGTGAGCAGGAATCCACCAGCCGCGAGGAGGCCCTGCTGCTCGCAGAGTCTCTCGAGGGGCAGCAGAGCCGTCGGGCCTTTGTGCTCTTTCAGCCCAACTGGTCAATCGGACTGGTGGGCCTGCTGGCCAGTCGGGTCAAGGACCATTTCTATCGGCCCAGCCTAGTCTTTGGACAGGCCGAAGATGGCAGCCTGAAAGGCTCCGGACGATCGATTCCGGGGATTCACCTTCGCGACGTTCTCGAACGGGTTCACACGCAGAACCCAGGGCTCATTCTGGCCTTTGGGGGACATGCAATGGCAGCCGGACTCACCCTCGGTCGGGCCGAACAACTGCCCTTGTTCGAAAGGGCACTGGAGGAGGCGGTGGCCGCATTTGCCCCCGATCAGAGCATCTTTGCCAACAAGCTGATCACCGACGGCCCACTGGCCGCAGACCATCACGATCTGGCATTGGTTCGGGCCCTTGACCAGATGATCTGGGGCCAAGGCTTCCCACGTCCACTGTTTCGCAATCACTTTCGCATCGTCAGCCAGCAACGTCTCAAAGACCGGCATCTTCGACTCGGACTCCAACTGCCAGAGTCACCAGCCCACCGTTTCCAAGCCATCTGGTTTGATGCCCCAGAGACTCTACCGCCTGAGGTCGAACTGGCCTACGAGCTGCAAATCAACGACTGGCAAGGTCATCAAAGCCTCCAGCTGCTCATTCGAGCAGCCCAGGCCCCGACCGAAGGGGCTTGCTGAAACCCGCTAGAATATTGGGTTTCCAGTCAGTTGAACCAGAAGAAGTCTATGGACGCCGAATTTCTCAATCAGTTAGACCAGCAGTTAACCGACCTCCAGACCCGCGTCAAAGACCTTCGGAGGTATCTTTGACTTCGATGAGAAGTCTAAACAACTAGCGGCCGTCCAGGCCCTGGCCGAGGACCCGGCCCTCTGGAACGATCCCAAAAAGGCACAAGAAGTCGGTCGAGAGAAGAAACTCCTTGAAGGGGTCGTGCTGGCCCTGACCGAACTCACGTCCGAGACGGACGACGCAGCCACGCTCTTCGAGATGGCCCGCGAGGAACAGGACCACTCAACCATCCACGCGCTGGCAGAGGATGCCAAGCGACTAGAAGCCCGTGTAGCCGACATGGAGTTTCGTCGCATGTTCTCCAACCCGGCAGACCCCGCCAACTGCTTCATCGACATTCAGGCCGGTGCTGGCGGCACCGAGGCCT
>JBMSJG010000169.1:0-2825 GCA_049418645.1 Burkholderiaceae bacterium
TAGGTGATGTCAAGCACCTGGCTTCTGAATTTGCCACGGGTGTGCTGCTCAATGTCCCGAAGCCGTCGCATGTCCGCAAAGTTCAGGATGGGCTGGCTGACCTCGAGTCGCAGGGGCGGGTTGACCTGGTTGATGTCCAACAGATTCGGTTTGGGCCCAATGAAGGAATTCAGCGACATGACGATGGCCTCACGGATGGGGTCGATCGGCGGGTTCGTCACCTGGGCAAACAACTGCTTGAAGTAATGGTAGAGCGGCTTGTTCTTGTCGGACAGCACGGCCAGGGGGGAGTCGTTGCCCATCGAACCAATGCCCTCTTCCCCGGCCTGGGCCATTGGTGCCATTAAGAACTTGATGTCCTCTTGGGTGTAGCCAAAGGCCTGCTGCCGGTCTAGCAATGCCAGGGGACTGGGCTCTGGTGAGTTCTCGGCCTGAGCATTCAGGCTTGCCAATTCCACACGGACGTTCTCGATCCACTGCTGGTAAGGACGAGACTTGGACAGGGCACTCTTGAGCTCGTCATCATGAATCATGCGGCCCTGCTCAAGGTCGATCAGGAACATCTTGCCCGGCTGAAGACGCCATTTGCGAACAATCTTGCTCTCCGGGACTGGCAGCACGCCTGACTCGGAGGCCATGATCACCACATCATCCTCAGTGATGCAGTAACGAGACGGGCGCAGACCGTTTCTGTCGAGTGTCGCTCCAATCTGACGGCCATCGGTAAAGACGATGGAAGCGGGACCATCCCATGGCTCCATCATGGAGGCGTGGTATTCGTAGAAGGCCTTGCGGCTTTCCTCCATGGTGGTGTGCTGCTCCCATGGCTCGGGAATCATCATCATCACTGCATGGGCCAATGGATAGCCTGCAGCCACCAGCAGCTCCAGGCAGTTGTCGAACGTGGCCGTGTCGGACTGTCCAGCGAAGCTGATGGGGTAGAGCTTTTGGAGGTCCGCGCCCAAGACCGGGCTGTTCATCACGCCTTCACGGGCGCGCATCCAGTTGTAGTTGCCCTTGACGGTGTTGATCTCACCATTGTGGGCGACCATTCGGTAGGGGTGGGCGAGAGGCCACTCGGGAAAGGTGTTGGTCGAAAACCGCTGGTGGACCAGTGCCAAGGCAGATACGCAGCGTGGATCAGAGAGGTCCTTGAAGTAAACCCCCACCTGGTCGGCCAGCAACAGGCCCTTGTAGACGATCGTGCGACTCGACATGGAGGGCACGTAATACTCTTTGCCGTGTTTGAGTCGCAGGGATTGAATGGCGCTGGAGGCGGTCTTTCGGATGACATAGAGCTTGCGCTCGAGGGCGTCTTGCACCACGACGTCATTGCCTCGGCCAATGAAGATCTGACGCATCACAGGCTCTTTGGCACGAACTCGGGGTGACATCGGCATCTGGGCATCGGTCGGCACGTCGCGCCAGCCCAAGACCACCTGCCCTTCAGCCACTACAGCCTTCTCAAGGGCCCGTTCGCAGGCCAGGCGGCTGGCGTGTTCCTTGGGTAGAAAGACCATGCCCACGCCATATTCACCGGGGGGCGGCAGAGCGACTCCCTGACGACCCATTTCCTCGCGAAAGAAGGCATCGGGAATCTGCAACAGAATGCCAGCGCCGTCTCCCATGAGCGGATCCGCGCCAACAGCACCCCGATGATCGAGGTTTTTCAGGATCTGCAGGCCCTGCTGAACCATGTCGTGGGACTTGCGGCCCCTCATGTGGGCCACAAAGCCAACCCCGCAGGCGTCGTGCTCATGGGCCGGATCGTATAGGCCGAAGGCTTGTTGGCTGGCGTTTTGCTCGGTAAGGGAAGGCGTTTGGGCCATGACTCTGCTGCTCTCGTGTACAAAAAGGGCGTTCATTGTCACTCAAACGGATTTTGTTTGGTGGACAGAAATCGCTCCCAACCCCTTTAAAATCGAGTTTTTTAATAGGGTCAGATCATTTTAATAACCCTAACAAGAGTTTTGGCGTTTTTATTGGTGACATATCAAATACGGGGGGAAGCCCCCTTACCCTAATCAACCGAGTCGGGCAGGGCCCGGCTGGCCTGAGGCGTTTTGGACGGCCGACCTCTTGGACGAAGCGCCCACTGCTGGACAAACCCAGGAGCACATCCTGCCCACCCCTGGGCTGATAGCATGGGGCGGCCCTGGGCTAAGCCCCGGTGAACATCCGCCAACAACCCCTCCTCAAGGGATTCCTGCAGCATTCGGTGGTAAGCCTGTTCTCGCTCAAACGGCGTATTGCCCAGGCGCCAGTAACTGGCCAGTTCACGCACAGGGCTGCCGACTGGGGGGCGCTGTCCAGCCCAGACCCCGGCACTCGACCAAGGCCAATCAACGGCCAATCCCACCAGGCCCTGGCGCTGGGCTTGACCGTCAATGTAGCGAGCCACTGACAAGCCAAAGACATCGGCCTCGACCCAATAACTCCGATACCGGCCGTCAAACGGCGTCCCGCTTCGAGACCATCGACGGTTGAACATCGGCACATAGCGGCGCCCCAATTGCTGCATCACCTCCGCTACCGCGGAGGCCCGTTGGGGCGTGACCAGCCAATGCGCTTCCCGGTCGGTACAAGACCAGGCATGGACCAGCAGCCCACAGCCCTGAGCGGCCTCCAGAAAAAGGTCCAGGTAAACCTGCCGGTCTTGTGCATCCAGGCAGAAGGCGTGTCCGCCATGCCCTCGCTGCATCAGGTGATAGCTGCGGCCCGTGGCAATGGCCCTCGCTCTTCTCATGGCCCTACCTGCCCATCTCGCCCTAAAGCCCGATCGGAGACGGCCAACAGGCCCTGCCGGGAAAGACTCTGGCATGGGT
>JBMSJG010000170.1:0-2822 GCA_049418645.1 Burkholderiaceae bacterium
GGTCACGCCCGGTGGTACGGATGCCCTTTGAGGATGGAATGGGCCCTGTAAAGCTGCTCGGCCATCAGAACCCTCACCATCCCATGTGGCAGCGTCATGTCCGACAGCCGAATCTTTTCCTTGGCCGCCGACTTGATCGACTCGTGCAGCCCGTCGGGCCCACCGATCACAATGACCACCGGATCGCTCTGCTCAGACCAACTGGCCAGTCGCTCCGACAACGCGGTGCTGGTCAGACGGGACCCCATCTCATCGAGCACCACCAGTCGTGCATGCGCAGGCATGGCGGCCCGAATGCGATCGGCCTCAGCGGCCATCATGGCCTCGACCGACTTGCCCAGCGTGCGGGGCTCGGCTTTCACCTCTTTGAGTATCAAGGGATATTCCGGGGGCATGCGGTCCGCGTAGTCCGCGTATGCTTCGTTCACCCATTGGGGTTGCTTGGTGCCAACCGCGATCAAGACCATCTGCATAACAACGATTTAACCACCTTCAACATGACCTCGACCAAACCCAACATTCTTTTTCTCGACGATTTCGAGAACGCCTTTGCCAACACACCGGCCATCATGGCCTTGGCCAACCGAGCCAACCTGCTGCTCAACAGCCAGCCATTGCGTGGTCAGGCGCTCACCGAGGGTCTGGCCACGGCCACCGGTGTGGTCCTCATGCGCGATCGCACACCCTTTGGCGCCAAAGAGTTAGATGCGGCTCCAAACCTCAAATTCGTGATTTACACCGGCACCCGCAACAACCTGCTGGATTCAGCAGCCTGCGAGGCCCGTGGCATTCCGGTCTTCAACACCGAGTTCGGTCCCTCCAAGGCCAGTACCTGTGAGCTCACCTGGTCCCTGATCCTGGGGGCACTCAAGCGCCTGGAGCCTGGCATGCAGGTCTTGCGCACACCAGGTGCTGACTGGCGTCAGAACCTGCACTACCCCAACCTCTGCGACATCCTCGAGGGCGAGACCCTGGGTTTAATTGGCCTGGGCAACATTGGCGCCCGGGTCGCCAAGGTCGGGCAGGCATTCGGCATGAAGACCCTGGCCTGGAGTCCCAACATGACGGCTGAGCGTGCTCAGGCGGCAGGTGCTACCCATGTGCCCTTGGATCAGTTGCTCGCTGAATCCAAGGTCGTGTCTTTGCACATGGTCTTGGCCCCGACGACCCGCAACATGATCGATGCCAAGGCGCTGGCCAAAATGCGCAGCGACGCCTTGATTGTGAACACGTCGCGATCTGCGTTGATCAACGAGGCTGACCTGCTAGCCGCGCTCAAGCAGGGTCGTCCGGCCATGGCCGCATTGGATGTCTTTGATGTTGAGCCGCTGCCCAATGACCACCCGTTTAGGACCATGCCCAACGTCACCATGACGCCTCATTTGGGCTTTGTGGCCAACCCCGTCTATGCCACCTTCACAGAGACGGTGGCCAAGCACTTAGACGGTCTGTTGCCCCGATAAGTCTGCTTGCTCAGAGCTTGGGCAGCTCACGCTCGAGCTGCCTGGCCAGCCAGGCCGCCACAAAGGCCTTGATCACATCGCCGGGCACAAAGGCCAGGCTCACCAGTGCAGCCTTGTCCAAAGGCATGCCAGCCCGCCAAGACAGCCAAGGAATCCCGGGCAGGTAGATGCCGGCAATGCCGCCAATTAGGCAGCCGACCAGTGCCGCCCAATACAGGCTGACCCGCATCCTGCGCAGGCTCGTAAAAATCAGTCCGACCAGAAACGCGCCGATCACCCAGCCCATTAAGAAGCCGGCAGTGGGCCCAAAGAGCACGCCCAAGCCGCCACGACCGCCTGACAGAAACGGTGCACCCAGGCAGACCACAAAAATAAACAGCAGCACGGCCAGTGCACCTTGGCGCGCACCCAGGAACAATCCCGCCATCATCACACCCAGTGTCTGAACCGTAATGGGCACGCCAGCCAAAAACGGAAGATCCAACTTGGGAATAAAGCCCATGACGGCAATCAAGGCCGCAAACATCGCCAGCCGCACCAAGCCCAGATAGGGATTGTTGTTGGGGTTGTTGGGATCCGGCGTGGCCAGGGGCTTGCCGGAGGATGGCTCAGGTGTTTGCATGCAGCGCATTATGCACGCCGACAGTCAGCAGCACCGACTGCCTCTTAGCCCTGATGGCCCGCAGGTCTGCTGACCTACTGATCCAGCATGGTGTCGACGAATTTAAATTGCATAACGGGTGCAGAGAACCCTTTACCTTTTTGAAGGACTGTCACCACATCGTCATCGTCAATCAATTCGACGCGCCAGTTCTCATCAAAGGTGCGATCCCAACGCGGCAGGACGGTTTGCAGGTATTCAAGCTGCTCGGTAGGGCTCTTGATCACACCCATGGATTCCAACAGATTAAGTTTGGGCCAGGCCTCACCGCCTGGTCGTCGGTAGTTGGTCACTGCAAAGAACTTTTGCAGATCGTCCCAGCCGGGCTTGCCCTCCTCAAAATACTTGCCATTCGAGTAGATGCCATCCATCACAAATGTAATGCGGTGGCTCTGGGGCGGCGCCTTGGCCCATTGCAGAATCAGGTCGTGCAGGCTGCGAGACAGGCAGAGCTCCAAGTGACCACCTGCCACATAAACGTCTCGGGCTGACAGCTCAAAGCTCAGTTCACCGTCCTGCGAAAACACCCAGGCCGTGGGCTCGCAGTCATCGACAAAATACTGCCCAATCCGGTCGTCATCTTTTAGGTAGAAGCTGGTCCAGTCCTTCACCTTGGCCACGCGCATCAGTTCATCAGTCCCCCGTTTGCTCGAGAGCCGTGGGTCAAAACTCTTAGAGGGATGGGTCACCAAGACCAC
>JBMSJG010000171.1:0-2808 GCA_049418645.1 Burkholderiaceae bacterium
CGTCGCATGCGGGCAAGCTGGTGAGTCTCAGTGTGAAGCTGGGCGACAAGGTCAGTGAGGGCAGTGTGCTCGGGATGATTGAGGTGGCCGATGGCGCCTCGACTGCTGCTGCCAAGGCCTCGGGAGACGCCGATCGCGTCTCGGGGGCTGGCTCAAAGCCTTCGACCGGTGGCGACAGCGCCTCGACCGAGAACAGCACGGTCTCGTCGCCTGCCGCCACAACGGTCTCTGCACCCAGAGCCGAGGGGGTTACGCCATCAGCCGCCCCCATCCGCAGCTACAGCGGCCCGGTGGACATCGAGGCCCAGATGATGGTCTTGGGTGCGGGTCCTGGCGGCTACTCGGCTGCCTTCCGCGCCGCCGACCTAGGGCTTCAGACCGTCCTGGTCGAGCGTTACAGCACCCTGGGTGGTGTCTGTCTCAACGTGGGCTGTATTCCCTCCAAGGCGCTGCTGCATGTCGCAGCCGTCATGGACGAGGTCAAGCATTTCGCCGATGTGGGTGTGAGCTTCGCGGCGCCCAAGATCGATCTGGACAAGCTGCGCAGTCACAAGGAAAAGGTCATCGGCAAGCTGACCACCGGATTGGCCGGCATGGCCAAGGCCCGCAAGGTTCAGGTGGTGCAGGGTGAGGGTCGGTTCCTGGATTCCTTCCACCTAGAGGTCATCGCATCCGATGGCAAGAAGACCGTGATCAAGTTTTCCCAGGCCATCGTGGCTGCAGGCTCGCAGGCGGTCAAGCTGCCTTTCCTGCCGGATGACCCCCGCGTGGTGACCTCCACCGGTGCTTTGGAGCTTCGCTCACAGCCCAAGCGCATGCTGGTGATTGGCGGCGGCATCATTGGCCTGGAGATGGCCACGGTCTACTCAACGCTGGGCGCCCGAGTGGACGTGGTGGAAATGATGGATGGCCTGATGATGGGGGCCGATCGTGACCTGACCAAGGTCTGGCAGAAATTCAACGAGCACCGTTTTGACAACGTCTGGTTGAAGACCAAGACGGTGTCAGCCGAGGCCAAGAAAGACGGCATCTATGTGGGCTTTGAGGGCGAGGCAGCCCCCAAGGAGCCGCAGAAATACGATCTGGTGCTGCAGGCCGTTGGTCGTCGGCCCAATGGCAAGGTCATCGGCGCTGAAGCCGCAGGCCTGCCGGTCGATGAGCGTGGATTCTTGTCCGTCGACAGCCAGATGCGGACCGCACAGGGCCACATCTTTGCGATTGGGGACATCGTTGGTCAGCCTATGCTGGCCCACAAGGCAGTCCATGAGGGCCATGTGGCGGCTGAGGCTGCTGCAGGGCACAAGGCGCATTTCGATGCCCATGTCATTCCATCCGTGGCCTACACAGATCCCGAGGTGGCCTGGGTGGGCCTCACCGAGGACGAAGCCAAGGCCAAGGGCCTACCCGTCCAAAAGGCCGTGTTCCCATGGGCGGCCTCTGGTCGGGCGATCGCAAACGGCCGTGACGAGGGCTTCACCAAGTTACTGGTTGACCCCAATACCCACCGTGTTGTCGGCGGTGGCATTGTGGGAACCCATGCGGGCGACATGATTGGCGAATTCGCTCTGGCCATCGAAATGGGCTGTACGCCAGACGATATTGCCAAGACCATTCACCCGCATCCGACCCTTGGAGAGTCCATCGGCATGGTGGCCGAAGTCTTCGAAGGGTCCTGTACAGACCTCCCTCCGGCGAAGCGACGTTAAGTCTCCTCCTTCACCGGTCTTATGCCAGTCCGTCCACAGGCGGGCTGGCTTTTTTTTGCCTAGAGTTTGGGCAGTGCTGCCCTGGCTTTCTGAGCTTGGATCTTGACCTGATCCGGTGCAGTACCGCCCAGATGGTTGCGGGCCTTTAAAGAACCCTCCAAGGTCAATACCTGGTGTACATCGGCCTCGACCAGCGGACTAAAGGCCTTGAGCTCATCCAGGCTTAGGTCCTCCAAGCCACATGTCTTCTCGACGGCTGCGCGAACCGCATGGGCCACGGCCTCGTGTGCATCGCGAAACGGCAGGCCTTTTTTGACCAGGTAGTCGGCCAGGTCGGTGGCAGTGGCATAACCTTCCAGGGCTGCCTGACGCATGGCCTTGGGCTGGGGCTGCATGCCCTCGATCATCTCGGCAAAGGCTCGCAGGGTGTCCAAGACCGTGTCTGCTGTGTCGAAGAGCGGCTCTTTGTCTTCCTGATTGTCCTTGTTGTAGGCCAGCGGCTGCCCCTTCATGAGCGTGAGCAGACCCATCAGGTGACCATAGACGCGGCCTGTCTTGCCGCGGGCCAGCTCGGGCACGTCCGGGTTTTTCTTCTGCGGCATGATGGATGAGCCGGTACAGAAGCGATCCGGCAGCACGACAAAGCCATACCGAGAGGTCATCCACAGGATGAGCTCCTCAGACAGGCGCGAGATGTGCATCATGATCAGCGAGGCCGCGTGGGTGAATTCAATGGCAAAGTCCCGATCGCTCACCGCATCCAGAGAGTTCTCACAGACGCCCTCGAACCCAAGGGTCTTGGCCACCATCTCTCGGTCGATGGCAAACGAACTGCCAGCGAGGGCGGCTGCACCAAGCGGCAGGCGGTTGACCCGCTTGCGGGCATCGACCAGGCGCTCATCATCGCGCGCGAACATGGCTGCGTAGGCCAGCAGGTGATGGCCAAAGCTGATGGGCTGGGCAACCTGTAGGTGGGTGAAGCCGGGCATGATGGTCTGGGTGTGCTGCTCAGCCTGGTTGATCAGCGCCAAGCGGACCTGGGCCAGCGCCTTGCGAATCTCATCGATGGTGGCCCGAAGCCACAGGCGAATGTCGGTGGCGA
>JBMSJG010000172.1:0-2800 GCA_049418645.1 Burkholderiaceae bacterium
CCAGGTCACGCAGGGTGACGCCGGGCTGCATCTTGCCCTTGAAGCGCACCAGCACAGATTCGGGCATGTCCAGCGGCATCACACCGGTGGCCGCACCAAAGGCCACCAGTCCCGAGCCAGCGGGGAAGGAGATGCCAATGGGGAAGCGGGTGTGAGAGTCACCGCCGGTGCCCACGGTATCGGGCAGCAGCAGACGGTTGAGCCAGGAGTGGATCACGCCGTCACCAGGACGCAGGGCCACACCACCACGATCGCTCATGAAGTGGGGCAGCTCGCGGTGGGTCTTAACGTCCACAGGCTTGGGATAGGCCGAGGTGTGGCAGAAGGACTGCATGACCATGTCGGCCGAGAAACCCAGACAGGCCAGGTCCTTGAGCTCATCACGGGTCATGGGGCCGGTGGTGTCCTGAGAACCCACGGTGGTCATCTTGGGCTCGCAATAGGTGCCGGGGCGAACGCCCTTGCCCTCGGGCAGGCCACAGGCGCGGCCGACCATCTTCTGGGCCAGGGTGAAGCCTTTGCCAGAGTCCGCAGGGGACTGGGGCAGACGGAAGAGCGTTGAGGCGGGCAGACCCAGGAACTCACGGGCCTTGCCAGTCAGCGAGCGGCCGATGATCAGGTTGATCCGACCACCTGCGCGCACTTCGTCAAAGAGCACGTCGCTCTTGAGTTGGAACTCGGCCACGGTCTTACCGCCCTTGACGATCTTGCCCTCGTAGGGGCGAACCTCGATCACATCGCCCATCTCCAGGCCGCCGACATCGACCTCGATGGGCAGACAGCCAGAGTCTTCTTGGGTGTTGAAGAAGATCGGCGCGATCTTGTTGCCCAGGGTCACGCCGCCAAAGCGCTTGTTGGGCACAAAGGGAATGTCTTTGCCGGTCATCCAGACCACGCTGTTGGTGGCGGATTTGCGCGAAGAACCGGTACCGACCACATCGCCCACATAGGCGACCAGGTGGCCTTTTTTCTTGAGGTCTTCGATGAACTGAATCGGGCCGCGCTTGCCGTCTTCTTCGGGCTTGAAGGCCGCATCAGGACGGGTGTTCTTGAGCATGGCCAGGGCGTGCATGGGAATGTCAGGACGGCTCCAGGCATCGGGCGCTGGGGACAGGTCGTCGGTGTTGGTCTCGCCAGGCACCTTGAAGACGGTGACCGTGATGCTCTGGGGTACTTCGGGGTTCTTGGTGAACCACTCGCCGTCGGCCCAGCTCTGCATGACGGCCTTGGCCTGGGCGTTGCCCTTGGAGGCTTTCTCGGCCACGTCGTGGAAGGCATCAAACATGAGCAGGGTGTGCTTGAGGCCCTCGGCTGCGATACCAGCAACATCTTTGTCGTCGAGCAGATCGATCAGGGGCTTGACGTTGTAGCCGCCCACCATGGTGCCGAGCAGCTCGGTGGCCTTGGCCTTGGAGATCAGACCAACCTTGAAGTCACCATGGGCCACAGCAGCCAGGAAGCTGGCCTTGACCTTGGCGGCATCGTCCACACCGGGAGGCACGCGATGGGTCAGCAGGTCGAGCAAAAACTCGCCTTTGCCGGCCGGTGGGTTCTTGAGCAGTTCAATGACTTCAGCGGTCTGCTGAGCATTCAGGGGCAGGGGAGGAATGCCAAGCGCAGCGCGCTCTTTGACGTGGGCATCGTAGGTTTGCAGGAAAGTCGACATGGCTGTCTCCAGAGGTTTTTAAAGAGGATTAAAGAAGGATTCGGTGGCCTGAGCCGGAATGGGCCTGCTCATGTTGTGGGCTTTCTTGAGCAGCGACCAGAAGTAGCGATAGCTGGCGCGGTCGTGCAGCTTGCCGCCAAAGGCAATGGGCCCCCAGTCGGCGGCCTGGGCCGCGAGCAGCAGGTTGGCGGCCTCTTCGATCTCGTCCTGGCCAGGTGCAAAGGTCGAGACAATCGGCTCGATCTGGGCCGGGTGAATGCTCCACATGCGCAGAAAGCCAAAGTCTTTGGCCCGCTGGGCGTCGCTGCGGGTCTGCTCGACATCGTTGTAGTCCACCGTGGGCCCATGCGTTGGCGTGATGCCAGCCGCATGGCAGGCAGCTGACAACTCCACCTTGGCCCGACGCATGAGCACGTGGTCAAACTGACCCGGACTGCGCATGGCACTGGCCGGAATGGCGCCGTTGTGAGCGCTGGTGAAGTCCATCTGGCCAAACGAGATCATCTGCACCTCGGGCAGCTCGGCCAGGGCAAAGACATCGCGAAGGGCCCCGTGGGTCTCGATCATGACCTGCACGGGTGGCAGGGGCTTGCCGGCCGACTGAAAGACCTGGGCCGCATGGGCGATGGCCTGCTTGGCCTCGGCCAGGTGGGCCGGCTTGGGCAGGGTCAGGTAGGCCAGTGGGTGCTTCAGGCCATGCGCCAGGGCATGGACGTCGTCGGCAAAGGACGGGTGATCGAAAGGGTGAACCCGGCAGCCAAACCGACAGGCGCTGCCGTCGGGCCGGCGGACGTGGTTGGCTGGGTCGCTGAAGAACTGGTTGACCAGGGCCACCTGGGCGGCCACGGTCTCTTTTTCTTGGCCAGCGACGGCCCCGTCTTCTAGGTCGATGGTGACATCGAAGTCACCGTGTCGGCTTTGCTGAAGGGCCAGGGCCTTGGCCAGCTTCTTCTCATTGCCCGCGTAATGCTCGCAGACAGGCAAGGCACCAGCCACCGCACCCGTGGCGGCTAGGACCTCATCGGGGTGAAGGGCTGGCATCAGACCGTCTTAACCGAGCAGGTGCTTGACGCCGTCGCGCTCGCCTTCTAGTTCTGCCAGGGTCTTGTTGATGCACTCCTGCGAGAAGGCATC
>JBMSJG010000173.1:0-2799 GCA_049418645.1 Burkholderiaceae bacterium
ATCAAGCCTTTCAAGGCCACCGCGTTCCAAAACGGCAAATTTGTCGAGATCACCGAAGCCACCCTGAAGGGTAAGTGGTCCGTGGTGTTCTTTTACCCCGCCGACTTCACCTTCGTCTGCCCCACGGAGCTCGGTGACCTGGCCGACCATTACGACACCTTCAAGGCCCTGGGCGTCGAGATCTACGGCGTGTCCACCGACACCCACTTTACCCACAAGGCTTGGCACGAGACCTCCGAGACCATCAACAAGGTTAAGTACCCCCTGGTTGGTGATCCCACCGGCACCATCACCCGCAACTTCGACGTCATGATCGAAGAGGAGGGCCTGGCCCTGCGCGGTACGTTCGTGATCAACCCCGAAGGCGTCATCAAGCTGTGCGAAATCCACGACAACGGCATCGGCCGTGACGCCAATGAGCTGCTGCGCAAGGTGCAGGCTGCCCAGTACATCGCTGCGAACCCCGGTCAGGTCTGCCCTGCCAAGTGGACGCCCGGTGCTGAGACGCTCACCCCTTCGCTTGATCTAGTTGGCAAGATCTAATCGATCTTGACATCGGGGTGGGCCCACAAGGCCTGCCCCTTCTTTTTTGATCGCTGTCTGTCACCCAGTCGGAGACCATCATGCTCAATGATCAGCTCAAAGCGCAGCTGCAGGCCTATCTGCAGAAACTCGTCTATCCCATCACCCTGACCGGCACGATTTCCAACGAGCCTAGCTCGGCCGAAGTCCGGTCCTTGCTCGAGACCATTGGTGGTCTGTCCGAGAAGGTCTCTGTTCGGTTTGATGGCCAGGATGCCCGCAGCCCATCTTTCACGGTGGCTCGCGATGGCACAGACATGTCGCTGCGATTTGCTGCGGTTCCCTTAGGGCATGAGTTCACCTCGCTGGTCTTGGCGCTGCTATGGGCTGGTGGTCATCCACCCAAGGTCGAGGCAGATGTCATCGAGAGCATTCAGGCTCTGGACGGCGATTACAGCTTTGAGGTCTACATGTCGCTGTCTTGCCATAACTGTCCCGATGTCGTGCAGGCGCTGAGCCTGATGTCGATTCTGAACAGCAAGGTCAAGACGGTGGTGATCGACGGTGGCCTGTATCAAGACGAAGTGGCTGCACGCAAGATCATGGCAGTGCCCATGGTCTTTCTGAATGGCGAGCTCTTTGGTTCGGGCCGGATGACGGTTGAGGAAATCGTTGCCAAGCTCGACACCAAGTCTGACGAGAAGGACAAGGCCAAGATCGACGCCAAAGAGGCCTTCGATGTCTTGATCGTGGGCGGTGGCCCAGCCGGTGCTGCGGCTGCTGTTTATGCAGCCCGCAAAGGTATTCGCACGGGGCTGGCTGCAGAGCGTTTTGGTGGCCAGACCAACGACACCCTGGGTATCGAGAATTACATCTCGGTGCTCGAGACCGATGGCCCCAAGTTCGCGGCCGATCTAGAGCGCCACGTCAAGCACTACGACGTGGACATCATGAACCTGCAGCGCGCCGACAAGATTGTGGCGCCATCACAGGTTGGCGGTCTGGTTGAGGTTCACATGGCCAACGGTGGCGTTCTGAAGAGCCGCTCTGTCATTCTGTCGACCGGCGCTCGGTGGCGCAATGTGAATGTGCCCGGTGAGCAGGAATACAAGAACCGCGGTGTGGCCTACTGCCCGCATTGCGATGGTCCCCTGTTTAAGGGCAAGGCCGTGGCTGTGATTGGTGGCGGCAACTCAGGCATTGAGGCTGCGATCGACCTGGCTGGTGTGGTCTCGCATGTGACCGTGGTCGAGTTTGCAGACCAGCTCAAGGCCGATGCCGTGCTGGTGGCCAAGGCTCGCAGCCTGCCCAACGTCACCATCATCACCAATGCGCAGACCACCGAGATCAATGGCGATGGTAATCAGGTGACCGGCCTGACTTATAAGGACCGTGTATCGGGCCAATCCCACCAGATTGCCCTCCAAGGCGTCTTCGTTCAGATTGGTCTGGTGCCCAATACCGAATGGCTCAAGGGCACAGTGGAGCTCAGCAAGTACGGCGAGATTGTGGTCGATAGCCATGGCGCCACCAATGTGCCTGGCGTCTTTGCGGCCGGAGACTGCACCACCACGCCTTACAAGCAGATCGTCATTGCAGCAGGCGAGGGGGCCAAGGCCGCCTTGGGTGCCTTTGATTACCTGATTCGCAGCAGCGTGCCCACGCAGGACACCGTGACAACGGTGGCGGTGGCAGCGTAGATCGCGTAACAACTGGTTGGGCCGGCAATAGCGGGCCCTTCCGGTTACTTCGGATCGGTTACAAACCCAATCTTGGTCAGGCCCACCTTGGCAGCCTCGCTCATGAGCTCCGCCACCTTCTTGTAGGCGGTGTTCTCATCGGCCCGTATGTGCAGCTCGGGCTGAGGGTCCTTGGCTGACTCCGCTTTCAGGCGCTCTGGCAGGGCGGCCCAGTCGGCCTTCTCCTTGTTCCAGTAGAGCGTGCCGCTGGCATCAATCGACAGCGAGATGGTCTGCGGCTTGACCTCGTTTCGCTGGCTGCTCGCCTTGGGCAGGTCCACCTTGACGGCATGGGTCATCAGCGGAGCCGTGACCATGAAAATGATGACCAACACCAGCATGACGTCGATCAGCGGCACCATGTTGATCTCGGGGTTGGGCTGGTGGCGCCCGGTCTTAGAAGAGACGTGAAAGGCCATGGTGGTCTGCCTTATCGGGGTTTGCTGCCAGTGGCAATCAAGACAAACAGGTCGTGGGCAAAGCGCTCAAGCTGCGCGCTGTACAGACGGGCCTGGCGCTGAAAGGCGTTGTAGGCCAG
>JBMSJG010000174.1:0-2745 GCA_049418645.1 Burkholderiaceae bacterium
TAGGCCAATTCGTTCTGGGCCCGAACGCTGTGCACCAGAATCAGGCGATCAAAGGCCTCCCAGGCCTGGGGGTCCTGCAAGATGGACAAGAACGGGGCCAGGCCGGTGCCGGAGGCCAGCATCCACAGGTCCCCGGTCAGGGCAAACCGATCGATGGTTAAAAAGCCGTGGTTCTGCCGCTCCATGAGCAGCTCATCGCCGACTTTCAGGCTGCTCAGCTGGCTGGTGAAGGCCCCATTGGGCACCACAATCGAGTAGTACTCCAGCTCTTCGTCGTAAGGCCCGGAGGCGATGGAGTAGGCCCGCCAGACCCATTCAGACGACCCTGGCTGGATGGGCACTCCGAGTCGGGCGAATTGACCAGCTGTGAACTTAAAGCCGGCCGGCCGCTCGGTCTTGAAGGAGAAGAGGTGGTTGGTCCAGCTCGAGATCGACGTGATGCGGACGCTCGCAACCTTGTCGTTCGAGGTGCTCACTTAGCGTTCGAGCAGGTGTTTCTTCTCTTTGACGGACGCCCAGTCATCGGCATCCGCCGGATGGGGCTCGAGTCGGGTGATGCTGGGCCAGGACTTGGCGAGTTCCACGTTCAGGGCAATAAACTCACGCTGATCGTCGGGTACGTCCTCTTCGGCGTAGATGGCATTCACCGGACATTCTGGGATGCAGACCGCGCAGTCAATGCATTCGTCTGGGTCGATGACCAGAAAGTTGGGGCCCTTGCGGAAGCAGTCCACGGGGCAGACGTCTACACAGTCGGTGTAGCGACACTTGATGCAGGATTCGGTAACGACGTGGGTCATGATTGGGTGATATCCGAATACCCAAGGCGCAGGGCCCTGGTTACACTTAAAACGAAATGGTAACGCTGTTTGACCCTGGCCATCACCCGATGCCCAGCCAGCCATTTGGTTTTTGGGGCCATAACCGCCCTTTTTTGACGAGCGACAAACATGGCCAATAGTGCCGCAAAAGAACGAATCCTCTCCCGCATTCGAGATGCCATGGGCCGACAAGGCCCAGCCTCTGACGACCAGCGCCAGGCGGCCCAGGCCTATCTGGACCGACACCCCAGTGGCCCGCTGCCGGCTGTGGACCCTGCCGAGCGACTGGGTCGATTCGAGCAGCAGTCGGCCAAGCTGTCCGCCACAACCGAGCGGCTGGCCAGTCGCAGCCAGCTGCCGCAGGCGGTCCGTCAATACCTGGATTTCAACGGGCTTGAGCGTCGAGCCATTGCCTGGAACGCCTTTGCAGACCTTGATTGGGCTGCCGCGGGCCTGCAGGTCGAGCACCGAGCCCCGGTTCGCGACGAGCCACAGCCCGACCTGGTGGGCATTACGGGCTGCTTTGCAGCCATTGCTGAAACCGGCACCCTGGCGATGACCTCGGGTCCCGAGACCCCAGCGGCCATGACCCTTCTGCCCGAAACCCACATCGCGGTTGTCCCAGCCTCACGCCTGGTTGGTCACATGGAAGAAGTCTTTGCCTTGCTGAGGACTGAACTGGGCCAGCCACCCCGAGCCTTGAACTTCATCTCGGGCCCCTCTCGGACCGCGGACATCGAACAGACCCTGGTGTTGGGCGCTCATGGCCCCTACCGGGTTCACATCATTCTTTTGGAGAACGACTAACCATGGCCAAGCCACACCTGCTCATCACCCGACGTGTTTACCCCGAGGCCATCGAGGCCCTGAGTCCTTATTTTCAGATCACCGATAACCAGGCCAAAGACACCCCAACGACCAAAGAGGGACTGGTGGCGGCCATGGCCCAGGCGGATTACTTGTTCTGCACCGTGGCCGACAAAATCGATGCGGATGTTATTGCGGCAGCGCCCCGCCTGAAGATGATTGCCACCGGTGCGGTCGGCTACAACAACATCGATATCCAGGCTTGTAAGGCCCGCGGCATTGCCCTGAGCAACACGCCGGATGTCCTCACCGAGACCACGGCGGACTTTGGCTGGGCGCTGTTGATGGCCACCGCCCGCCGCATCAGCGAGTCCGAGCGCTACGTGCGAGACGGTCAGTGGAAGGGCTGGGCCTTTGACCAGTTCACCGGCGTTGACCTGCACAGCACGACCCTGGGTATTCTGGGCATGGGCCGCATTGGTGGAGCCATCGCCAGGCGGGCCAGCGGTTTCAACATGAAGGTGATCTATCACAACCGGTCCAAGGCTCAGCAGGAATACGGCGCCCAGTATGTGGACAAGGCCCAGCTGTTGTCCCAGTCTGATCACCTGATGATCGTGGTGCCATATTCGCCGGCCACTCACCACCTGGTTACGGCTGCAGATCTGGTTCAGATGAAGCCCACGGCCACCCTGATCAACATCGCCCGCGGGGGGGTAGTGAACGACGCCGACCTGCTGCTAGCCCTGCAGCAAAAACAGATCCGAGCCGCCGGACTGGACGTCTTTGAGAACGAGCCGGCCCTGAACCCGGGTTTCCTCAAGTTGGACAATGTGGTGCTGACGCCGCACATCGCCAGTTCATCCCGGGCGACCCGGGGCAGAATGGTCATGCTGGCGGCGGAAAACCTGTTGGCCCACGTCCAGGGCCAGCCTCTGAAGACCCCGGTGGCGATCTAGGCCAGCCATTGCTATAATCTTGGGTCCTGCTGCACCGGTTCCTTTTTGAGGGGTCAGGCACTGTCTGACCCCCACCCGGGTGGCTTTAACCATAGGAAGAAAGGCGTTACGCATATGCGTCACTACGAAGTCGTTTTTGTCGTTCATCCGGACCAGAG
>JBMSJG010000175.1:0-2736 GCA_049418645.1 Burkholderiaceae bacterium
GTGGATTCCGCACCGGTGATGGAGGTCAGCCTGGCCCAGGCCGGCGGCCTGGGCTGGCGCGGCAAGCACACCCTGCTGCTCAACCGAGAGCAGGGCTCCATGTTTTTTCTTGGGGTGCTGCTCACGGACCTGACCCTTTCGCAATGGCAGGCAAACACTCCCCACCAGAATGGCTCGCCCGATTCGCTCTTGGGTGCCTCGTCATCGGCCTCGAGTTCGGTCCAGGACGGCGCCCACTGCGGCAGCTGCACGGCCTGCCTGTCGGCCTGTCCGACCCAGGCCTTTGTGGGCCCCTATCAGCTGGATGCCCGCCGTTGTATTTCTTACCTGACCATTGAGCACTCGGGCGACATCGACGAAGCGCTGCGCCCGCTCATCGGCAATCGACTCTATGGCTGTGACGACTGCCAGCGGGTCTGCCCTTGGAACAAGTACGCCCAGCTGGCGGCTCACCCAGACTTTCAGGTCCGCCATGAGTTGGACCGCACGCAGCTGCTCGACTTGCTGACCTGGCGTCAGGTGGACTTTGAGCGCGTCTTTCAGGGCAGTGCAGTCCTTCGCATTGGGTATGGCCGTTGGCTTCGCAATCTGATGGTGGTGGCTGGTAATGCCTTGCGATCCCAGGCAGCAGGGCAGAGCCTGCGAGACCATTTGGTGCAGGCCCTGCATCGTCTCCGCGCAGACCTGTCTGGTGAGGCATTGGGTGAGTCAGACCGCCACTCGCTCACGGCAGAGCAGTCGGCCCAGGTGGTTCGTCACCTGGACTGGGCCCTCGCACAGTCTGCGCAATGCACCGCATGACCGACACCAAGACACTCCAGGTCTTGCCACCGGCCAGCCCAGAGGACCTGGCGTTGATTGCCGACTTTGAGCAGGCCATGTGGTTGGAGGAAGGTCTGTCAGCCAACACGCGGGAGGCCTACGCTCGGGACCTGACTGACTTGGCGCGCTGGCGCGCTACGGGGTCAGCTCAAGGCGACAGCCTCAAGACGCTGACCGCCCTCGACGTCAGCCGCTACATCAGCGAGCGGCTCTCGGGCATTCGGGCGACGAGCCTCAACCGCAAGCTCTCGACGCTTCGTCGTTACTTTGGCTGGCTGATTCGTCAGGGTCAGCGCATGGACGACCCTTGTGGGCAGATCAAGACGGCCCGAGCCCCGGCCCGTTTCCCCAAGGCGCCCAGCGAGGCCCAGGTCGAGGCGCTCCTGGCCGCGCCGCCCATCGACACGCCCCTCGGCCTTCGCGACAAGACCATGCTGGAATTGATCTACGCCAGTGGTCTGCGGGTCTCCGAGCTCATTGGCCTGCGCATGGTGAATGTCAGCCTGACCGAGGGCTTGGTGCGAGTCACTGGCAAGGGGGACAAGGAGCGTCTGGTGCCCTATGGCCAAGAGGCCGGGCATTGGCTGACCCGCTACCTACAAGAGTCCAGGCCGCTCATTCTTGGTGGACGGCTCGCCGATGCGGTCTTTGTGGGTCAGCATGGTGGAGCGATGACGCGTCAGTATTTCTGGCAACTGATTGGTCGCTATGCCAGGGCGGCGGGTATTGACTTCAAGCTCTCGCCACACGGCCTTCGTCATGCCTTTGCCACTCACCTGCTCAACCACGGTGCCGACCTGCGGGCCGTGCAGATGCTCTTGGGCCATGCCGACATTTCGACCACCCAGGTCTATACCCATGTCGCTCGGGATCGGCTCAAGCGCATCCATGCCCAGCACCATCCACGCGCATAATGGCGGCCATGGATTCTTCGATCGTGTTCTGGTTGGTGGTCTTGTTGGCCTATCTCATGGGCTCAGTCTCGTTTGCCATTGTGGTCAGTCGACTGCGCGGCCTGGCTGACCCACGCAGCTATGGCTCTGGCAATCCCGGGGCCACCAACATCATGCGCAGTGGCGACAAAGTCGCCGCAGTCCTCACCCTGCTGGGCGATGCGGCCAAGGGCTGGCTGGCGGTTTATTTCGTTGGCTGGACCATTGCGGGTCTGGGGCTCGATGTTGCCACTCACGATGCCCAACAGCTGCTCGCAGCCGGTGGGTTGGCTGTGTTCCTCGGGCACTTGTTTCCGGTCTTCTTTCGATTCAGGGGCGGCAAGGGTGTGGCCACGGCCTTGGGCGTCTTGCTAGGGCTCTCACCGGTTCTGGGCTTGGCCACGCTGTCGACCTGGCTGGGCATTTTTCTGCTCACCAAGATCTCTTCGCTTGCTGCCTTGGTGTCCGCCATCGCGGCGCCGATCTACGTGGCCACGCTGGGCCTGGGTCTGCCGGTGATGGCTGCTGGGATGGTCGATCCAGTGAGCTGGTGGCAGCAGCCCGTCTGGCGGGCCGTCTTCTGGATGAGCGTGTTTCTGCTCATTCGCCATCACCGCAACATTCGCGGTCTGGCCAAAGGTCAAGAGCTGGCCTTTAAGAAGAAGCCAAAAGACTAGGGGGCCAGGCTGGCCAAGTCCCAACGAGGTCTGGCCATGATCTGAGGATCACCGGCTTCGGGACGGACCATCGACTGGCTCAGCCGCAGGCCCGCGGCCCAGGCAATCATCACCCCGTTGTCGGTGCAGAGTTGCAGCGGCGGAAAAAAGACCTCGGCCTGACGTTTGTTGGCGGCGGCCAGCAATCGGTCGCGCAGCAGAGCGTTCGCACTGACCCCACCCGAGATCACCAGCTGTTTCAGACCCGTCTGATCCATGGCCGCCATGCATTTGTGAACCAGCACATCGACGATGGCCGCCTGCAC
>JBMSJG010000176.1:0-2700 GCA_049418645.1 Burkholderiaceae bacterium
CTGAACTCGCTGGGCGATCTGTCGGAGCGGCTCGCCCATCGACAGGCTCTGGTGGACTATTTTTCTGCGGCCAAGGATAGGCTGGACGCAGACAGTCAGCGTCGGCTGCAGACCAACCCCTTGCGGATCCTGGATAGTAAAAATCCAGAGATGGCCGAGCTGATTGCTGGCGCACCCAAGCTCTCCTCTTTTCTTGGTGCGGCCTCTCTTGCCCACCAGGACGCGGTCTGCCAGGCGTTGACCGTGGCCGGTGTGCCGTTCCAAATGAACGATCGCCTGGTTCGCGGCCTGGATTACTACAACCTAACCGTCTTTGAGTGGGTCACCGATCGACTGGGCGCCCAGGGCACGGTCTGTGGTGGTGGTCGTTACGACAGTCTGGTGGAGCAGATGGGCGGCAAACCCGCTCCCGCTTGTGGCTTTGCCATTGGCGTGGAGCGTCTGATCGCCTTGCTCGAAGAGGTGGCGCCGGTTGCGCCGGGGCCTGGTGTGGATGTCTACCTGGCCCACTTTGGCGATAACAGCGAGCCTGCGGCACTGGCTGCATCAGAGACCCTGCGTAGTCAGGGCCTGCGAGTAGCCATGCACAGTGGTTCGGCCAGCATCAAGTCTCAAATGAAAAAAGCCGATGGCAGCGGAGCCTGGCTGGCAGCCATCCAGGGTGACGACGAGCGACAGGCGGGTACGATGGTGCTCAAGGCCCTGCGCGGCCCCGATCCCAGCAAGGCCGTTCAACAGACCGTGTCACTGGCCCAAGCGGGTATGGTGGCCAGGCAGATGATTCAAGAGCAAAGGACTCATTCAGGTGCGTGAAGATTTAGAACAGCAAGAACAACTCGATGCCCTAAAAGGCTTCTGGCATGACAACCGGTGGTGGATTCTGGGGTTGCTGGTGGTTATTTTTGGTAGTTGGGCCGGCTGGGCCGGCTGGCAGGCCTACACCGCCAGTCAGGCTCGTGCAGCCAATCAGGCTTATGGGCCTTTTGAGCGTGCATTGGCCGATCAGAACCTACAGGGTGCTGCCGCCGCCGCCAAGGTCTTGTTTGAGCAGCATAGTCAGTCCGCTCAGGCCGACATGGCCGGCCTGCAACTGGCCAAGCTTCAGCATGGCGCCGCTGAATTCGAGTCTGCTCTGGCGTCCTTGGCCAAGGTCATGGCCTCCAAAGATCCGGTGATGGCCTGGACAGCGCGTCTACGTGCCGCAGCGATTCGCATCGATCTGAATCAGTTTGACCAGGCCTTGGCCGTTTTAGCCGATACACCGCCATCATCATTCGAGCCGGATGTGCTTGATCGCCGCGGGGACATCTACGCCTTGATGAATCGCAACGAGGAGGCCAGTGCAGCCTGGACCGCCGCCAAATCGAAGCCTGGCATCAGCAATGCGTTAACGGCCCTGCTGGACCGCAAGCTGGCGGCCTTGGGTGCCCAGGCTGCCCCCGCGAGATAGTTATTTGACGTCCTTCTGACGAAAGCTCCCCATGAATGTTCACCACCTGCCTCAATCTTCATTGCTCTTAGCCA
Source organism: Burkholderiaceae bacterium (assembly GCA_049418645.1). Lineage (GTDB taxonomy): Bacteria > Pseudomonadota > Gammaproteobacteria > Burkholderiales > Burkholderiaceae_A > Hahnella. The sequence goes on from JBMSJG010000176.1 coordinate 1,525, forward strand.
GTCTGCGGACGCGGGCTCTCGTGGCCGGCCTGTTGCTGGTCAGTCTCATGGGCCTGTCCGCCTGTTCATCGTCGGGACCCAAGCCGGCCAAGTTGGAGTCTTTTACCCCAACGCTGGACCTCAAGGCCAAGTGGACGGTTTCAATAGACCGTTTGCCGACTGTATCCATGGGGCAGGGACCTTTTGCCCCCGCCGTATCCGGTGGGTTGGTGGTTGTGGCAGGCCCTAAGGGCCAGGTCTCGGGCTTCAAACTGGAGAGCGGCTCTCTGGTTTTTGAGCAGAACCTCAAAACCGAATTGGCTGCTGGCGTTGGCTCCGGGGCCGGTCTGGGTGCAGGGCTGTTTGCTGTGGTCACCACGGGTGGTGAGTTGGTGTTGATCGACGCCAAGGGCGGCGTTCGCTGGCGTGTGGCCATGGGCGGCGTGTCCAATGAGCGTCCGGTGATCGCAGGTGGCTCTGTCCTGGTGCGTCTAGCAGATAACCGTGTGGCGGCGTTCTCTCAAGAAACAGGCGCCAGACGCTGGGTCATTCAGCGCACGCTGCCCACTCTGGTGCTCCACGGCCAGTCGGGCCTGAAGACTGCCGCCGATGTCGCCATTGAGCCCAGCTCGGATCAATTGGGGGCCGTCGACTTGGTCGTCGGATTGCCCGGTGCGCGACTCTTGTGGCTCAACGCGACCAATGGTGCGGTTCGGTGGGAGACCACGGTGGTGACGCCACGGGGCAGCAACGAGGTGGAGCGCCTCTCGGACCTGCTGGGTGAGGCATCGGTTGTGTCGGACTCCGTCTGCGTAGCGGCCTATCAGAATCAGGTGTCCTGTCATGAGGTGGGCACCGGTCGGGCCAAGTGGACCCAGCGTCTGGATGTTAGTCAGCCAGTAGCAGCTGATCAGACCTTGGTCATTGGGGTCGAGGCCAACAGCCGTGTTCACGCCTACGACCGGGCGACTGGCGAGAAGCGTTGGTCTCAATTGGGTCTGTTCTTGCGGGGTGCCAGCGAGGCCGTTAGCTTTGACCGTGCCATCTGGGTGGCGGACCAGGATGGCTATCTGCATGGCCTGTCTCGCGACAATGGACAATTTGTAGCCCGTGTCAGTCTGCCCGGCGGCAAGCCGGCCGGACGCATGCTGGTCACCCGGGAGGGCTTGTTGGTTCAGACCCAGTCTGGTCGCCTGA
>JBMSJG010000177.1:0-2695 GCA_049418645.1 Burkholderiaceae bacterium
ATGTTGTTGAAAGCATCATCGGAGAAGACCACCGGATCCTGTGGCACCAATCCAATACTGGCCCGAATGGTCTGAGCGCCCCACTCCTCCCAGGCCCGACCATTGATAAGAATCTGACCACGCTGTGGCTTGTAAAAGCCCATCATCAACTGAAAGACCGTGGTCTTGCCTGCGCCAGAGGGACCCACCAAAGCCAGCACTTGGCCAACCGCCAGCTGGAAACTGAGCCCCTTGAGCACCCAATCATCGGGCCGAGACGGATAGGCAAACCAGACATCCCGAAACTCAACCGAGACCTGAGGCATGGGCTGCTCAGAGCCAGACAAAGCTGCCTTGGTGTCATCAGCGGACATCGTCGATAAAGCCATCAAGGCCATCAACCGATCGGTGGCTCCCAGGGCTCGCTGAAGGTCCCCCCAGACCTCAGACAAGGCCGCAATGGAGCCGGCTGTCAGCGTGGCGTACAAGACAAACTGCGCCAACTCGCCAGCGCTCATGCGCTGCGCCACCACCTCACGAGCGCCCATCCACAGCACAAACACGATCACACCAAAGGCCAAGACAATGGCCACGGCAGTTAACAGAGACCGGCTCCAGATGCGTCGACGCGCGGTATCGAAGGCCTTCTCGACCTCCCGTTCATACCGTTGAACCTCATAGCCCTCCCGACCGAAGGCCTGCACGGTGGTGATCGCTCCGAGCATTTCTCCGGCCAGGGCACTGGTGTCGGCCACTCGATCTTGGCTGGCTTTGGCCACTTTGCGCACGCGCCGACCCAGGGCCAGCACCGGCAGAATCACTGCAATCAACAGGCCAACCATGAGGCTGGCCAATACCGGACTGGTGATCAGCATCATGCCAACCCCACCCGCAAACATCACGCCGCTGCGCAAGGCCATCGAGACGCTGGTGCCCACCAGGGTCTGAATCAAGGTGGTGTCAGCGGTCAGACGAGACAAGACCTCCCCCACCTGAAGCGTCTCAAAATAGGCGGGCGGTTGGAGCAAAACTCTGCTGTAGACCTGCCGCCTCAGGTCCGCCACCACCCGCTCACCCAGCCAGCTCATGGTGAAGAACCTGGCTGCGGTGGTCAGTGCCACCAGAACCGACAGGCCCATGAGCCAGGCAAAAGGCTCGTTGATCTGCGACAGGCCCCGATCGATCAAGTCCCGAAACGCCAGCGGCACCATGAGGGTCGAAGCGGCAGCCAGAGCCAAAAAGACCAGAGCCAAGAGCCAACGACCCTTGTATTGAAGGGCCATGCTGATCAGGGGGCGAAGGGAACCTGTGGTTGAATGCGGACTCATACGGTCATCTTACTTTTGAAAGGTTGTCGCCATGGGGCTGCTGATTGCTGGTCTGGTTGTATTTCTTGGGGTCCACCTGCTTCGGGTCTTCTCCGAAGAACAACGAACCCGACTGATTCAGACCTATGGTGCACTGGCCTTCAAGGGGGCTTACAGCATTGTGTCAGTGGTGGGCTTCATTCTGATCGTCGCAGGCTATGCGGCGGCCCGAACCGATCCGGTCATTCTCTACACCCCGCCAACTGGCATGGCCCATGCCGCCTCGCTCTTTACGCTGGTGGCTTTTGTACTGTTGGTGGCTGCCTATATTCCCGGCAACTGGTTCCTGCTCAAGCTCAAACACCCCATGACCCTGGCCGTCAAAACCTGGGCTTTGGGTCACCTGCTGGCCAATGGCGGCCTGCATGACCTTCTGCTCTTTGGTGGGTTCTTGGTCTGGGCCATCCTGGTCTTTCGCAGCGCGCGTAAGCGTCTGCCAGTGTCGAATCCTGGCCTGGCCGATGGTCTGCCTGCCGTCATTGCCAGCAAGCCCGCTAGCCTGTTGGGCACCCTGGCCACACTGGCCATTGGGCTTGGCGCCTGGGCCTGGTTTGCCTTCCAGGGCCATGCCCTGCTGATTGGGGTGGCGCCCTTCGCACGATAGCGACTGACAACTGGGGGGGTGGTGGTGATGGGCAGAATCGAACTGCCGACCTTGGGGTTATGAATCCCACGCTCTAACCGACTGAGCTACATCACCGCTGGATCAGACTTTGGTTTCGGGGGCTTTGGTTTTGTGGTCATTCAACCCCTGAAAAGCCGCACATTATACCATTGCAGACTATGAAAGACAGCCTCCAGCCCGCCACCGCCAACAGCCTGCCCACCATCCGCAGGCTCGACTACACCGCACCCAGCCACCAGATTCCCACCATGGCCCTGCACTTCGAGCTGGGCCTGGAGAGCACCCTGGTGACCAGCGAGTTCGCCTACATCAGCCAGACCGGGCAGCCGGTTGATCTGGTGCTCGATGGCGACGAATTGGTCTTTGTCAGAGCCTGGCTAAACGGTCAGGCACTAGCAGTCAGTGATCTGCAAGTCAGCGAGCAACAATTGCTGCTGCCCGCTGCTTTGGCAGGCACCGAGGGACGGCTCACCGTGCAGACCCGGCTGAACCCAACGGCCAATACGGAACTGATGGGCCTCTACGCCTCACGCGGTGGCCTCTACACCCAGTGCGAATCCCAGGGCTTTCGCCGAATCACTTATTTCATGGACAGACCCGACGTCCTGTCGGTCTACACCGTGACCCTGCGTGGCAGGGCCAGCGAATTCCCAACCTTGCTCTCCAACGGCAACCTCATCAAACAAGTCACTGAGGGCGAACACCTGGTCTGCACCTGGCACGA
>JBMSJG010000178.1:0-2675 GCA_049418645.1 Burkholderiaceae bacterium
TACAGCGGAACCGGCAAGATCATGAATGCCCTGTACAAGGGCCTGATTGTGGCGGCCGTGCTGGCGGTCATCGCCTTCTGGTTTGTCACCAACTGGCTGTTTGCTGGTCAGGCCGGTGCGCCATCGGTCATGAGCCTGTGGCTGTCTTGCGTGGTGGGCATTGTGCTGACCGGTGCCATGGTCATCATCACCGAGTACTACACCGCCACGGAATATGCCCCCGTTCAGCACGTGGCCAAGGCCTGTGAGACCGGCCATGCCACCAACATCATCGCTGGCATTGCGGTGTCGATGAGATCAACGGCCTGGCCGGTGATCGCCGTGGTCTTGGCCATTCTGGCGGCCTTTAGCCTGGCAGGCCTTTACGGCATTGCCATCGCAGCCACTGCCATGCTCTCGATGGCGGGCATCATCGTGGCCCTGGATGCCTACGGACCGATCACCGACAACGCTGGTGGCATTGCCGAGATGGCGGAGCTGCCCCCTGAAATCCGCAACGTGACCGATCCCCTGGATGCCGTCGGCAACACCACCAAGGCTGTGACCAAGGGGTATGCCATCGGCTCGGCCGGTCTGGCCGCGCTGGTGCTCTTTGCGGACTACACCCACGCCCTGGAAACCGCTGGCCAAGCCATTCGATTTGATCTATCCGATCACATGGTGATCGTGGGCCTGTTCATCGGTGGACTCATCCCCTTCCTGTTTGGTGCCATGGCCATGGAGGCGGTTGGTCGCTGTGCGGGCGCGGTGGTCACCGAAGTCCGTCGCCAGTTCCGCGAGATCAAAGGCATCATGGAGGGCACGGCCAAGCCCGAGTATCACAAGGCCGTGGACATGCTCACCACGGCGGCCATCAAAGAGATGATCGTTCCATCGTTACTGCCAGTCATCGTGCCCATTGCAGTGGGACTGTTGCTAGGACCGAAGGCACTCGGCGGCCTGCTCATGGGCACCATTGTCACCGGACTCTTTGTGGCGATCTCGATGTGTACTGGTGGCGGCGCCTGGGACAACGCCAAGAAATACATTGAAGACGGTCACCATGGCGGCAAGGGCTCAGAGGCCCACAAGGCAGCCGTCACTGGCGATACCGTTGGTGACCCCTACAAGGACACGGCCGGGCCCGCAGTCAACCCCTTGATCAAGATCATCAACATCGTGGCACTGCTGATCGTGCCGATTCTGTAAGCCTTAACGAAGCATCTCCGAAGCCCTGCGCCAATAGGCCAGGGCTTTTTCTTCGTCCCCCATCTCGTGGGCGGTCTCGCCCAAGGCCAGGCAGATCTTGAGACTGGGTCGAAGATCCAAGGCGTGTTCCAGGTGCACATGGGCCTTGCCCCAGAGACCCTGAGCCTGAGACAGCCGTCCCAAGGCCCAGTGCAGAGCCACCGTGCGGGTCTGGCCAAGGGCCCATGACTCTAGGTTGCTGTACTGCTGAGCGGGATCGTCATGGCACTCGGCATAGGCCTCAAGCAGCCGATCATCCAACTGGGCCTTGAGCGCCGGCTCCAGCAGGGCCCGAGCCTTGTCCTGCAGACCAAAGGCCAACAAGGCCTTGGCTGCCAAGGCCGCCAACTCAGGATCGTGACGCTCGTGACGCGACAGGCCATCGATGACGGCTTGGGTCGCCTTGACCTGCTGGTTGGCCTGCGTGAGCAGCGCCGCAAAGGCCTTGGCCTTGGTCTTGCGAATCACCACCTCGTGCAGGGCCTTGCGGTTCTCCAACAGGCGCACCACCCGAAGCACCTCAGTCCACTGGCCCGCCTGTTCGTGGGCCCGGAGCATGAGTCGCATGGCATAGATGTGCTTGCGATCACTCTTCATAACGGGTGCCAGGATCTCGACAGCCTGCTCACCGCGCTGCTCATCCAGGGCGAACTCGGCCTGCAGCAAGGGCTTGAGCTGGGGGTGTGGCAAACCAGGCGTGCCCATGTCTTCAATCTGATCCATAAAGCGATCACGGGCCTGTCGATCAGACAACGCGTGGGCGGCACGGGCTGCCATGGCGTTGACCCATCGCATGATGGCCTGACGGGAGCCTGGCACGTCTTCAAACTGCCGATCGAATCCGGCGGCCTCTTTTAAAACCCTGGCATAACGACCCTCTGAGAAATCCAATCCCAAATCGGACAAGGCTCGCACGCGCTTGAGGTCTCGCTGCCGAGACCGATAGGCCCTGAATCGACCCGGCAGTCCATAGAGCCACAGCCACCACCGGTTTAACCAGACAAACACCAAGGCCAGCGTAGCTAGCAGCAAGAGCGCGGTCGACAGGGCAAAGTCGATGCGCACATCGGACCACCAGATGCTGACCGCACCGCCCTGGGACTGCAGGCCCATCACCAGCCCAAAGAAGACCGCGCCAATCAGTAGCCAGGCCAACAGTCGACGAATGCTGCTCATGGCGTATTCGGCAAAGAGGACAAGACCGTGGTCATTTGTTCATGAAACGCCTGGACTGCTGGGTCTTCTGTGCGGAAGAACATCGGCAGCAGCTGTTGGGCAGCCGCCAGATCGGCTCTGGCCTGACTCGGCTGGCTCATCATGAGGCTCATTCGGGCCGACAACAGCAAGAGCCGCAACTCCTGCCGAGCGAGTCGGTCTCCGGCCTCGTCCAGCATCGGCTGGGCCGTCGGGGAGACCCGACGAATGATGAACAACTCCGAAAGGCCTTC
>JBMSJG010000179.1:0-2671 GCA_049418645.1 Burkholderiaceae bacterium
CCGTGGGCCCAGCCCTTGAACCGATCCACCGTGTAGGTCAGGCCCGAGGAGCCTTCGGTCAGATAAGGCGTATCAATCTGGGCGATGTTGCCCATACAGACCACCTTGGTGCCAGGACCCGCTCGGGTGATGAGGGCCTTCATCTGCTTTGGTGTCAGGTTCTGGGCCTCATCAATGATCAGGAATTTGTTGATGAAGGTGCGGCCGCGCATGAAGTTCATCGACTTCACCTTGATGCGTGACTTGATCAGATCAGTAGCGGCCGATCGACCCCATTCCCCGCCAACACCGCTGCCCCTGTTCAGGACCTCTAGGTTGTCCTCCAGGGCCCCCATCCAGGGCTGCATTTTCTCTTCTTCGGTACCCGGCAGAAAGCCGATGTCCTCGCCAATCGATACCGTTGCCCGTGTCACGATGATCTCGCTGTAGATCTTGGTCTCCAGGGTCTGGGCCAGTCCTGCAGCCAAGGCCAACAGGGTCTTGCCAGTACCGGCCTGACCCAGCAGCGTCACGAAGTCGATCTCGGGGTTCATGAGCAGCGACAGAGCAAAGGCCTGCTCGCGGTTGCGCGCGGTAATGCCCCAGACGGCATTTTTGGTGTGGCTGTAGTCGCGCAGAACCTGCAGCACAGCCGTGCGGCCGGTCACCTCGGTGACGGTGGCGTGAAGGGGGTTGGCGCTCTCGTCCCACAAGAATTGATTGACATGAAAACCGGTACACAGAGGGCCGGTCACGCGGTAGAAGGTGGTACCACCCTGCTGCCAAGACTCCATGTTCTTGCCATGGGTCTCCCAGAAATCAGGGGGCAGCTGCAGGCTACCGGTGTAGAGCAGGTCGGCGTCGTCGATGACCTGGTCGTTGAAATAGTCCTCGGCGGGCAGGCCCATGGCATGGGCCTTGATCCGAATGTTGATGTCCTTGGAGACCAGCACAATCTCACGATTGGGCTGCTTGACCTTCAGGGCCTTGACCACGCCCAGAATCAGGTTGTCAGCCTTAAAGGTCGCCAGACCGGTGATGCTGGGCATCTCCAGCTGCTCGGTCTGAAAATACAAGCGACCGGTGGCGTCGCTGTGCCCAATGCCATCGAGTGCAATGCCGCGGTCTAGGTGCTGCTCTGCGCCGGCCTGGGCTTCGATCAGGGCATCCAGGTTGCGCGAGACGGTCCGCACGTTTCGGGCCACTTCACTCATACCCTTCTTGTGACCATCGAGCTCCTCGAGCGTGGTCATGGGCAGATAGACGTCATGCTCCTCGAATCGGAACAGGCTCATGGGGTCGTGCATCAGCACGTTGGTGTCCAGCACGAACATCTTCTTGGGGCCAGCCGGTCCCTTTTTCTTGTGCTTGGTGGATCCTTGGGTGGGAACGGGCAACTCGGCCTTGCTGCCGGCGCTGAAAGCCTTGGCCGGTGAAGGGCGAGGACTGCTGGGCTGTAGGGCGACGACCTTGGCCGATGGTGGCGCAGGGGTCTCGGTGTCTTCCTCGACAGGCTTGGCAGCCTTTTTGGGCCGGGCGGCTTTGGCCAGAACGGCCTCATCTCGTTTGAGGCTGGTGGCGGGCTTGGTCGGGGCCTTGGGCAGGGGCATGGGACGTTGGATCCTCTGTAATGATGGGCTTATTGATGGAGTGCGCGGGCAGCACCCAGGACTTCTTCGACATGGCCGGGGACTTTGACGCCTCGCCAGGCCTTGGCCAGCGACCCCTTGGCATCAAACAAAAAGGTGGAGCGCTCGATGCCCAGCACCTGCTTGCCATACATGTTCTTGGTCTTGATCACATCAAACGCCTTGCACAGGGACTCGTCTGTGTCGGCCACCAGGGCCATCGTCAGGCCGTACTTGGCAATGAATTTCTCATGAGAGGCCAGGCTGTCCCGGGAGACGCCAATCACCTGCGTACCGGCCGCCAAAAAGTCTGCATGAGCCGCCGAAAAATCCTGACCTTCGACGGTGCAGCCTGGGGTGTCGTCTTTGGGATAGAAGTAGACGACCAGCTGGTGGCCCACGTAGGCCGACAGGTTGATGGGACCCAGTGTGGTCTGGATCTCAAGCGACGGCAGGCGAATCAAGCTCAAGGGCATCTCCTAGAAAAAACAGGGCCGCCACCTGACGGCCCTCGGTTACCAACAGGTTGTAGGTGCGGCAGGCCGCATGGGTGTCCATGGACTCCACGCCAACGGGCGGTGCGTTGGCGCCTGGAGTGGCGAGTGCCAGCAGATCGTCCTCCTCGGGGCGAGACATCAGCGCGGCTGCCAGTTGGGGCGCGAGCAGCTGACCTCGGTTTCCAGACCCAATGATCAAGACCTGGGGGGCCGCCTGACGAATGCCGCGCAGGGTCTTGGCATCCAAATCCTGGAACCTGGCGCATGGGGCGGGCAGGGGAGGCTGGCCTGGGAGCAACAGGACCGACTGTCGCCAGGGTTGACCATTGAGATGAATGCTTTGGGCGTCGTAGCCCGTGACGAGGGTGACGGGGGCACCACCAGCGCTGCTGGGAGGGGCATCGGCCTGCAATTTGGTCACCATTGGAAACGAGACTAGCAGACTTTTGTGACTTTTTTGACAGGCCTGCTATCGGCTAAAGTACTGGTTTTACCCAATTTTCTGACTTTTTCGAAGAAGACCTCCCAAGCCATGAAGCCCTTTCCACGCATCGAACGCCTGCCACC
>JBMSJG010000180.1:0-2670 GCA_049418645.1 Burkholderiaceae bacterium
TGCGCCACCAGTCGTTGCAGCAAGGCCCAACGCAGATCAGAAAAACTCTCGATCGAGTCGCCATCGATGGCCAGCACCCGATCCCCCGATGCCAGACCCACCTTGGCCGCCTGGGACTCGGCCGCTGGCTGGGCCAGGCTGGCCACTGGTTCGGGCTGACCGATCAGAAAGACCCCGGTGTAGGCCAGAACCGCAAAGATCAGATTGGCCAAAGGTCCCGCACTCACCACCCAGGCCCTGGCCCAGAGCGCTTTGGTCTCAAAGGCCTGGTCATCCATCTTGACAAAGCCGCCCAAGGGAATCGCAGAGACTGCCCACTCGCAGCCTTTTGAATCCTTGCGACTAAAGAGCACCCGTCCAAAGCCAATTGAAAACTTCTCAACCGGCACCCCAACGGACCGGGCTGCGACGTAGTGACCCCACTCGTGAACAAAGACCAAGAGGGCGATGGCGACGAGAAAAGACAAGACCGCGGTCATCTGGCCAAAGTCTCCTTTAACCACTGCCCGCAATAGGCCCTGGCCTGCCGATCGATCTCGAAGACATCCTCAAGACTGCTCGGCGGCGAGAATCGATGACTGAGTCCACTGAGACTCTCGGAGATCGCCCTTGGGATCATGCCGAAGGCCATGTCGCCCTCGAGGAAACTGGCCACGGCCTGCTCATTGGCCGCATTGAAGATGGTGGTGGCTGCCGGACCACTGGCCAAGGCGGATTGAGCCATGGCGAGAGCCGGAAATTTCACCAGGTCTGGCTGCTCGAAATCCAGTCGGCTGATCTGGTCCCAACGCAGGGCCTGCACGCCGGCCGTGATGCGCCTTGGCCAGGCCAGGGCATGGGCAATGGGCGTGCGCATGTCGGGTGATCCCAGCTGGGCCAGCGTCGAGCCATCGTCAAAGGCCACCATGGAGTGAATCAGGCTCTGGGGATGGACCACCACCTGGATCTGATCGGCTGGCATGGCAAAGAGCCAATGGGCCTCGATGAATTCCAGCCCCTTGTTGGCCAGGCTGGCTGAATCCACCGAGATCTTGCGACCCATCACCCAGTTGGGATGGGCAATGGCTGCTGCGACATCGGCCTTCTCAATGTCTGCCGCCGCCCAGGTTCGAAAGGGGCCACCCGATGCGGTCAGAACCAGTCCTTGAACGCCAGCTGGACGCTCAAAGCAGCGATAGTCAGACCCAAGGCACTGGAACATGGCGTTGTGCTCGCTGTCGATGGGCAGAATCGTGGCACCGCATCGCCGGGCCTGCTCCACCAACAAAGCGCCGGCACAGACCAGGGCCTCTTTGTTGGCCAGCAGAATGGTCTTGCCCGCGGTGACAGCGGCCCAGACCGATGGCAGTCCCGCCACGCCGACAATGCCGGCCACGACACGCTCGGTCTGCGGATCGGAGGCGACGGCCTGCAGGCCTGCCTCGCCCTCCAACACCTCCGTCTGCTGCAGGCCGGCCTCTCGACAGGCTGTCCGCAAGGCCTGCGCCGCCTGGACATCACCCATGGCCACCAGGGCTGGCCGGTGGGTTCGAATGAGCGACAGCAGGCCCTCAACGTCCCGATGGGCCGTCAGGCCACGAACTGAAAACTGCCCGGGGTGCTGCCGCACCAGGTCCAGGGTGGACTGACCAATTGAGCCGGTGGCGCCAAGAACGCTGATCTGCATGGTGTGATCCTAGCGCAGACGATCGGCGACAAACAGCAAGGCCCAGGCCACTGGGGTCACGGCGATCAGGGCATCGAACCGGTCAAAAAACCCGCCGTGCCCGGGCAGCAGATGACCCGAGTCTTTGACACCCGCCTGGCGCTTGAGCAGGGACTGATGAAGGTCGCCCATGACGGAGACGGCAGTCAGCAGCACCACCACCAGCGCCGCACCGATCAGACCGAACGCCTCGACCAAGACCTGCGGATAACTGGCAAACCAGAATTGAGCAGCCAGCCAGAGATAGCCCAGGTTGGCCAGAACCGCCGTGAAGACCCCTTCCCAGGTCTTGCCCGGGCTGATGCGTGGAGCCAGCTTGCGCCGACCCAGCGCACGGCCTCCAAAGTAGGCGGCGGTATCGGCGATCCAGACCAGGGCAAAGAGCGAGACCATGAAACCCAGGGACTGCTCTCGTGACAGCCAGATCGCCACCCAGGTGCCCAGCATCAGCCAGGCACTGGTGATGGCCGCCGTGGGGCCATTGGCGGTTCGAACTCGAAACAGGCCATAGGGCACATAGAGCAGCCAGACCAGCCCCACCCAGACCACCAGGCCTGTGGCCCACGGGGTCTGAATCAACCACGGGTCAACAAGCACCCCCACCACCAAGCCGGCCCAGACCGACAGCAGCAGCCAGCGCATGGAGACAGCGATGCTGGTCAGAGACAGCCACTCCCAGAGCACCAGACCACACAACAAGGCCGCCAGGGCAGCGAACCCCCAGTCCGAGGTGTACCAAGAAAACGGAATGAGAAAGGCGGCTGCTACAAAAACGGTGAGCAGTCGCGTTGCTAGCATGCCACCGGCTTGCTCAGCAGCTGAGCCGAGGTCCGACCGAATCGACGCTCCCGTGTCTGATAGGAGGCAAAAGCCAGGGCCAGTGCCTGCTCATCAAAATCTGGCCAGAGGGTGTCGGTGAAATAGAGCTCGGTGTAGGCCAGCTGCCACAGCATGAAGTTGCTCAC
>JBMSJG010000181.1:0-2606 GCA_049418645.1 Burkholderiaceae bacterium
GGCGTCGGTGCAGGCTTCTTGAGGCTAGGGGCCTGGGCCAGACTGGGCAGCGTTTGAACCTGGCCCACCAGCGCCTGAATCTGGGCCTGCTGATCCAGAAAACCTGGTGCCGGCTTGGTGCTGGGACCATTGGCTGGAGCCTGCGCGCCGGCGACTTCGGCCGCCGTCGGAGCAGCCACCTGCTGGGGTTGTTGACCCGATAGTCGAACACCCAACCGATCCAGAACAAACAAGACCACGGCAGCCGCCAATAAAAGACCCACCACCACGGCCCACCAGCGACTGCCGCCAGCAGCCTTGGGCTTGCCTGAGTCGGGGGACGTCTCTGCGTCGGTGGGCTGATAGGGATCTGGCTGCACTGAACGGTTCATGATCTCAGTTTAATGCTCTGGACAATCTTGTCGACCTCTAGGCTGTCGACCTGCAGGCATTCCGCCCCAGGCAGCCGTTCACGCAGAGCCCGAACAATGGCTGGATGATGCGACATCCAAATGACAGACTCAAGCGGAAGGTCCTGCTGCCTGCAGCCCTCGATGGCAGCAGTCACCAGCGACGAACTGGTCACCAACACAAAAGTGGGCGTCCGAGGCCGGGGAGAGAACACCGGCATGGGCAGCGCCTCACGGCGATAGATGGGCAGCCTGATGACCTGTTTACAAAGCGGCACCAAACCCACCGAAAGATCCTCTCGGTTCTGACTGGCCTCTAGCAACACCATCGCATCGGCTGTCACCGGCTTGTCGGAGACCCACCTTAAATAAGCACTGGCGTCAGCACTGGTGACGCTCAGTTTTCCGCTGGCCCCCTCGTCCGATAGGGTCTGCGCCTCTGGTGAAAAGACGGGAGCCGTCTCACCGCTCTCCTCCATCCAGCGGATCAGCGGAAGCATGGAGGCACGGCCGATCCCACTGATCACCAGGCGGCCATCCCGCAGCACCTTTTGAAGGTCCTTTAAGAGCGCCGGCTGCTGCACAAAGGCATAGGCGGCTGAGGGGCTGCTGCTGACCAGCCAGATCCTCTCAGACTGCGACTTTTTAAGACTGGCCAGCCACTGCTCACGCAGAGCAGGCGCCAGTGGCTGCGAGACGAAGCGCTGAAGCGGCGCTGAAAACAGGTCTACCCCAATGGCCTGCAGCCCCTGGGCCAACTCGACCGTGTAGGCCTGCAGCGGATGCGGCCAGCCAGGTCGAGTGAGCACCAGACTGGGCAAACCGACTCTCGCGTCTAGTGTTCGGCCAAGGCCGAGATGATGTCGGCTGCGCCCTGCCCCATGAGATCTTGGGAGACGGCCAGGCCCAGGGCCTCTGGATCCGAACCGGACATCTCACTGCGGCAAGACTTGGAGCCGTCTGGCATGGCAATCCTGGCCCGAAGAACGAGTTGTCCTGTCGCGAGATCGGTCACGCAGTAGGCGGCCAGCGGTACCTGGCAACTCCCCCCCAGGGCACGCGAGACTGCACGCTCCGCGCTGACTTCTCGAAAGGTCTGCTCGTGCATGAGGGTTGAGACCAGATTGGCACTTGGCTGATCGTCCTGTCGAATCTCGATGCCCAGGGCCCCCTGCCCGGCAGCAGGCAGCATCACTTCCGGTGCAATGATCTGTGCGATGCGATTGGCCAAGCCAAGGCGTTTAAGACCAGCAGCCGCCAGGATGATGGCCTGCATCTCACCCTTGTCGAGCTTGCCCAGTCGCGTGTCCAGGTTGCCCCGCAGGGGTACTACCTTAAGGTGAGGATAGAGCGCCCGAAGCTGAGACTCTCGACGCAGCGAGGACGTCCCAACGATCGAGCCGGCCGGCAGATCTTCTAGTGTGCTGAAGTCATTGGAGACAAAGGCATCCCGTGGGTCTTCACGCTTCATGACCGCCTGCAGGGCAAAGCCCTCTGGCATCACCATGGGAACGTCTTTGAGCGAATGGACAGCCAGGTGAGCCCGCCCCTCGGCCAGGGCTGTCTCCAGTTCTTTGACAAACAGGCCCTTGCCGCCCACTTTGGAGAGGCTGCGATCCAGAATCTGGTCGCCCCGGGTGGTCATTCCCAGAATCGAAACGGGCTGACCCGAGGACGCCGCCAGCAGGTCCCTTACATGTTCGGCCTGCCACATGGCCAGGCGACTCTCACGCGATGCAATAATCCACATAGTGCGCAGTGTATAGGAGCGCCAAAAAAACCTCTGATAGAAAAAGGCAACCCCATGAGCAACGCCCTGAATCAAAAAGACAAAGCCTGGTCCGGCCGCTTCTCTGAGCCCGTCTCCGAGCTGGTTCAGCGCTACACGGCCTCGGTCACCTTTGACCAGCGACTGGCCTTGTTTGACATTCAGGGCTCACTGGCCCACGCGGGCATGCTGGCCTCGGTTGGGCTGCTGTCTGCCAAGGACCTGGCCGACATTCAAAAAGGCATGGGCCAGATTCGGCAGGAGATTGAGTCCGGGCAGTTCCAGTGGTCCATCGCCCTGGAGGATGTTCACCTCAACATTGAGAAACGACTGACAGACCTAATTGGCGATGCCGGCAAACGTCTGCACACCGCGCGGTCTCGCAATGATCAGGTCGCCACCGACATTCGCCTGTGGCTTCGGGCCACCATCGATGAGATTCGCAAGGC
>JBMSJG010000182.1:0-2575 GCA_049418645.1 Burkholderiaceae bacterium
CGGTGACGGGCTATGGGCAGACTGGCCCCAGGGCCCAGGAGGCGGGCTATGACTACGCCCTTCAGGGCCTCACCGGCCTGATGAGCATCACTGGACCAGCCGGAGGCGAGCCTCAAAAGGTCGGGGTGGCGATTATCGATCTGGTCACCGGCCTTTATGCGGCTCAGGCGATCTCAGCGGCTCTGGTCCGCCGGCAAAGCACGGGACAGGGCGCCATCTTGGACTGCTCACTGCTGGACTCTGGGCTGTCGATTCTGGCCAATCAGGCCAGTGGGTATCTGGTAGCAGGCCAGGTGCCCAAGGCCATGGGCAATGCGCATCCCAGCATCGTGCCGTATCAGGTTTATGCCACTGCCGATGGATTCATGGTGTTGGCCGTCGGCAACGATGGGCAGTTCCGATCCATGGCCAGAGCCATTGGACGGCCTGAGTTGGCGCTTGATGACCGCTTTGCCACCAACCCAGCGCGTGTGAAACATCGCGATGCTTTGAATAACATCTTAGAGCCTTTGTTTGCGGGGGCCTCCAAGTCGCATTGGACCGATTTGTTTAGACAAAACGGGGTCCCGGCGACGCCGGTTCAGAACGTGGCAGAGGTTTTTCAGGATCCTCAGGTCTTGGCCAGGGGGCAGGTGGTTCATCACGAATCGATCGGCGTGAAGACCTTGGGGTCCCCGGTCTTGTTCGAGGGCCAGCGTCTGGCCAGTCCGCTGCCGCCTCCTGCGCTAGGCCCAGTCATCGACGAGCAGTTGATTGGATTCGAGGGCCTGGTTACCTCGGCACCTAAGGGTTCCAATGGATCGCATTGATTGTGTGGTGGTTGGGGCGGGGGTCATCGGACTGGCCATCGCCCGGGAACTGGCCCTGGCCGGCCACGAGGTCGTGGTCCTGGAGTCAGAGAGTCGGCATGGCACTGGCACCAGTTCTAGGAACAGTGGTGTGATTCACGCCGGTCTGTATTACCCGACTGGTTCTCTCAAGGCTCAGTGGTGTGTTCAGGGCAAGCATCTGCTTTACGAGTATGCCGCCTCGCGTCAGGTGGTCCACGCCAACATCGGCAAGCTCATCGTGGGGCAGGCCGAGGACGAGCAGGCCCTGGCCTCTATTCAGAAGAAGGCCTTTGCCAATGGGGTAGAGGATCTCACCTGGTTGACTGCCAGTGAGATACGGGCCTTGGAGCCAGAGCTCTCGGTTCGTCATGCCCTGCTCAGCCCATCGACCGGCATCGTCGATGTTCACAGCCTGATGCATGCCCTGGAGGGCGACTTAACCGATGCCGGCGGCATGGTGGCCGTTCAATCATGTTTGTTGGGCGCGGAGCAGCTGGCCGATCAGACCTGGCAGATTCGAGTTCGGGTTGGTGAGTCCGGGGCTCAGCACCCCGGTGGCGAGGAACACTGGCTTCAGGCCAGCCTGTTGGTCAACGCCGCCGGCCTGGACGCGGATGCTGTCGCCCATCGGATTCAAGGACCCTGTCAATCACTGGTGCCGCAGACCTATTTTGCCAAGGGCAACTATGCCAGTCTCAGTGGTCGGTCACCCTTTAAGCGACTGATTTATCCGGTGCCCGTCCCAGGAGGCTTGGGGACGCATCTGACCCTGGATACCGGGGGCGGAGCGCAGTTTGGCCCCGATGTCGAATGGCTGGGCCCAGTGGACCCACAGCGAGAACCCGGCAGCAGCCATGCCAGCGTGGACTACCGGGTGGATCCAGCCAGGTTGGACGGCTTTGCCAGAGATGTCGCCCGCTGGTGGCCAGGCCTCACTCGCGATCGCCTGGTGCCAGGCTACTCGGGTGTACGCCCCAAGATCGCCCCATTGGAGGCACCCGCCGCTGACTTCCTGGTCTTGGGCCCCGCCGACCATGGGCAGGCGGGATTAGTCCAACTCTTTGGGATGGAGTCTCCGGGACTAACAGCCTGCCTGGCCATCGGACAGGCTGTTCGCCAGAGGCTACTGCACTAACTGGCCGAGGACTGAGTGGCGTCGGGTGGCTGGTTGCGACGCATCCATTGCAGGCCAATTGCCAGAACGAAGCCCGCCAAGCCCGCCAAATCGCTCTCGGTGCCGGGGTAGGTCAGTGCCAGACCAGACAGAATCATCAGCCAGCGCTCCACCAGGTTGGTCTTGCGAATAAACCATCCCTGTAGACCGCCTGCGAGGCAGACAATGCCGAGTGCCGCGGTGGCTGAGACCAGACCGATGTCCATCCAGTTGGCTGCCTCCAGCGCCTTCATGGAGCCCATGAGTAGCAGGCCCAGACCGCTGGGATCCAGTACAAACATAAAGGGCACCAGAATGGCCGGAGCCACGTATTTCCAGCTCTGCAGCGTGGTCTTGTAGGGGTTGCCTTTGCAAATGGCTGCTGCCGCAAAGGGCGAGAGCGCTGTTGGTGGGGAGACCTCTGACAAGACTGCGTAGTAGAAGATGAACATGTGAGCCGCGAAATCAGGCACCCCTAGCTTGATCATGGCCGGCGCTGCGATCACCGCACAGATGATGTAGGAGGCGGTGACGGGCACGGCCAGGCCGACGATCCAGACAATCAGCGCGGTGTAGATGGCCGTTAGCAGCA
>JBMSJG010000183.1:0-2560 GCA_049418645.1 Burkholderiaceae bacterium
GCCCAGGCCACTGCGGTCACTGCTGTGCGCGTCTGGCCATCCAAGGACTACACCCGCATCACCATCGAGCATGACAACGCCAAGCTGGGTTTTTACACGCAGACCCTTCAAAGCCCGCCAAGACTCTTTGTCGACATCTCCGGCGTTCGACTGAACGACAAGCTCAAGACCCTACTGGCCAGCGTCAAGCCCGATGACCCCTACATCTCGCAGTTGCGCGTGGGCCAATACAAGCCCGATGTGGTGCGCATCGTCTTTGACCTCAAGACCGACATCAAGCCTCAGGTCTTTACGCTCAAGCCGGTGGCCCAGTATCGGCATCGACTGGTCATTGACCTCTACCCCACTGTTGCGAGAGACCCCCTGCAGGCCTTGCTGGAGCAGGTCGACGAGAGTCGGCGTGATCCGGCCGAAGCCGCCCGAATCCAAGACATCTTGAGTGGCAAGACCGGTCCCTCGTTCAGCGACCCAACCCAGCCAGCCGCCGGCCAGACCAGTCCACCTGAACAGACGGCCCAGGCTGGGCCCAAAGACAGGCCGGCTCCCGGCACCCCACGATCAGAGCCCACCACCAAGCGACTGGTCACCATTGCATTGGACCCCGGTCACGGGGGCGAAGACCCTGGGGCCATTGGCAAACGGGGCACACGAGAAAAAGAGGTGGTGCTGCGAATTGCCCGCTTGCTCAAACGCAAGATTGATCAGCAGCCTGGTATGCGGGCCTATCTGACCCGGGATGGTGACTACTTTGTGCCGCTGGGCAGGCGGGTTGCAAAGGCTCGGCGTGTGAAAGCGGACTTGTTCGTCTCGATTCATGCAGATGCCTGGGTCTCCCCGAACGCCAGGGGTTCCTCGGTCTATGTGCTCTCAGAGCGTGGGGCCTCGAGCACCGCCGCCAGGTGGATGGCCAACAAAGAAAACAGCTCCGACGAGATCGGCGGCGTGCGTCTTGGCGGGGCCGATGAGGACGTCGCCCAGGTCCTGCTGGACATGTCGACCACAGCCCAGATTCGCGACTCTCTGAAGCTCGCCAGTTTTGTCTTGAACCAAGTGCAGACCGTCAACCGGCTTCACAAGCAGCAAGTCGAGCAGGCGGGGTTTGCCGTGCTCAAGGCGCCCGACATCCCCTCCATCCTGGTGGAGACGGCCTTTATCAGCAACCCAGAGGAAGAGCGCCGACTGCGCGACGCAAGTTACCAAGACCAGATGGCCGAGGCCCTGATGCGAGGGATCAAGACTTACATCGACAAAAACCCGCCGTTGGCGAAGTCGCGGATGATGTAGCCATGTCAGCCCCCCAACACCGCATTGCCCTGCTCCCCGACGTCCTGATCAGCCAGATCGCCGCCGGCGAGGTCATCGAGCGACCCGCCTCCGTGGTCAAAGAGTTGATCGAAAACGCCATCGACGCCCAGGCCAAGACCATCGCTCTGACGCTAGAAGAAGGTGGCATTGCCAAGATTCAAGTCCGCGACGATGGCAGCGGGATTGCAGCGGAGGACCTGCCGCTGGCAGTCGCCCGTCATGCGACGAGCAAGATTCGCAGCCTGGATGATCTGATGCAGGTCGCCAGCCACGGCTTTCGGGGAGAGGCCCTGGCGGCCATCTCATCGGTGGCCAGTGTCGCCATCACCTCTCGCACCGCAGAGGCCGGCTACGCCAGCTGCCTGTCCAATAGCAGTGGTGCCTGGCAGATCAGCCCAGCCGCAGGGGGCCAGGGCACCAGCATCGAAGTGGGCCAACTCTTTTTCTCGGTCCCGGCGCGCCGACGTTTTCTGAAAACGGCTGCCACGGAATTGCATCACTGCAGAGAGGCCTTTGTTCGCCAGGCGATGATCCGGCCGGAGATGGGCTGGCAACTCACCCATCAGGGTCGCGTGCTGCTGAAACTCTCTCCGACCAAAGCCCTGGCCCGCGTGGCGCAGCTGCTGGATATCGAAGAGCAGACCCTGCGAGAGCTGGACCTTCAACAAGGTCCCCTGCAACTGTCAGCCTGGCTGCAAACGCCAACGGCCGCCGGCAACAAAACCGATCAGCAGTATCTGTACGTCAATGGACGGGCCGTGAAAGACCGCATGCTGATGCATGCCATGCGCACGGCTTATGCGGATGTTCTCCATGGCGATCGACAGCCCAAATATGTGGTGAGCCTGCAGATCGACCCCGGCCTGGTGGATGTGAATGTGCACCCGGCCAAGTCAGAGGTTCGATTCAAAGACAGTCAGGCGGTCTATGGCGTCGTGGTGGCCGCCTGTAGAAAAGCATTGGCCAGCGCCACTCAGACCGAGGCACCACCAGTGTTCGCCTCGAGCGCCGCTGGATCGGCTGGCAACACGGGGCTGATCAGCGGTAGAAGTGGCCAACTGCCCTGGGCGCAAGCCAATCCCGCCGGGCAGCCTGGCACCAGCGAGTTGGGAGCCCAATGGCCGACGGCCTGGCAGGCGTTTTATCAAACAGGCCAGAGCGGACCAGACTTACAGGGCAGCTCGCTGTCGTCCCCTCTGTCGGTGGCAGACCCCGGCGCATCCAACGCTCAGGCCACTGGCCATGCCTCAAACCA
>JBMSJG010000184.1:0-2555 GCA_049418645.1 Burkholderiaceae bacterium
CCCACGCCACGATTCGAGGCCGCGTCAATCTCGATGTAATCGACAAATCGCCCCGCATCGATCTCTTGGCAGCTGCTGCATTGACCGCAGGGCTCCGCCACCACACCGGTCTCACAGTTGAGGGCCTTGGCAAAAATCCGCGCCAGGGTGGTCTTGCCCACTCCCCTGGCACCAGTGAACAAATAGGCATGGTGCAGACGTTTGCTGGTCAGCGCATGCTGAAGGGCCTTGACCACATGGTCCTGACCCACCACGGCTGCGAACTGTCGGGGACGCCACTTGCGCGCGAGCACCACCGGGGCCTGAGCACCGGCAGAGTGGGCTGCGCTGGGTAGATCACCAAACAAGTTGTCAGACATAACGCAGATTCACCGACCCATGGATTGGAATAAAAAGGGGGCGAGCCGGACCCCCGGCACTTGCAAGGACCCGCTGTGGCTGCTTCGTTCCCGACCTGACCAGGTTCACAGGCTCACAATGCGGGGCGGCCCGCCGACTAGCAGTGTACCAACTCACCACCATGACAGAGCCAGACCCCAGCCTGGGCATCGATCAGAACCATCTTCAGGTCGCAATCAGGGTAGGCCTTGGTCATGACCTGGCCATAGCGCAGCAACTGCTGCGCATAGTCTTGGTGCTCAGAGGGAAGTACTCGCCACTTAAAGTCGATGACGGTCACGGATTGGGCCTTCTTTGAGATCAAGACGCGATCGGGCCTGAGCCAACGACCCTCAGCGTCCAGACAGTCGACCTCGATCAGCAGCTGATCTTGATGAGCGGCGGGCAGCAGGACCTCTCGGGCCCGATGGTTCGACATGACGGCCTGAACCGCCTGACAGACCATCAGTTGCTCGGCAGGCATCAGCGCATAGACGGCCAGCAGGCGATCAACCCAGGCCTGCCCCGGAGCCAGGTCTGCCCAGTGACCGGCCACGACGGGACGATCGAGCTGCTCCATCAAGGCGTGAAAAGCCTTGCCCAGTCGAATCTCCAGCGTCTCAACCATGGCTCACCCACTCACCAACGACCGGACTGTGGCCTGCCAACTGTTCGTACCAACTACCGCTCTTTTCGCCGGCCGCGCTGATGATCAAGTATTCCCGGGCCCGCGTCATACCGACATACAACAGATTGAAATCCTCCTGGTCCGACAGGCGTTCACGCTGTGCCAACAACTCGCGCAACTGACCATCGACAGGGTCCAGGCGTCGGCAGGCCCGCAGCGCCTGAAGCTCGGTCTGGTCCGCAGATGTCTGGGCCAGCCAGACCACCCCCGTATCCACTGAATCCCGATCCGCCAGCCCCGCCAGCACCACCAGGCGAGATTCCAAGCCTTTCGCGCTGTGCAGAGATTGAAGGCGCACAGCCGACAGCCCTGCCTGGTCGATGCCGGGTGCGGGCAGCTCGGCATGATCCGCGGCCAGCAGCTCATCCATATCCTGAATGAACCGGGCCACGCCGGGCTGCCGGCCAGCGTCCCACTGCAGGCACCAAGCCAAAAAGGCGTGCCAATTAGCCCTGACCTGCCGGGCCCTAACCTCTGGGCCATACGCATAGGACAGGGACATCAATGGGCCCTCGGACAGAATGCGATCGAACAAATCATGCACCGGCAGGTGGGCAGACCACCGACGCCACCGTTCCAATGTCTCGACCAATTCAGCTTGATCCGGCATGGCCCGAAGAACATCCCACCAGTTCTGTGCGCTGGCCCGAGACTGCTCGGCCAAGACCATCAAGAGCTCATCCGTCTGGCCCATGAATGGCGAGCGAAGCACAGCGGCCAGATCTGCGTTGGACCAGGGGAAGGCCAGCCAGCGACAGAGGTTTAAGAGATCCTCCACCTCGGGGGTCTGTAAAAGGCCATCGGTTCGGTCGCTCACAAACGGAATGCCCAGTTGGGCGAAGGCCCTCTCGTAATCGGCCATGTGGGTCCTGGCTCGAAGCAGCACTCGAATGTCCTGCCAGTCGAGGTCTGGGCTGGCCTGCCGAGCCTGGAGCAAGGCCTGGCCAATGGCCTGCCCCTCCGCGAACCACTCCGAGACCACCGCATCCGACTCTGGCTCGGTGAGCCAATCGCGTTCAACAGGCGACGACTGGGGTGACCGACGCTTAACCGGGTTCTTGGGAATGGCTGGCAGTCGCATGACCGCCCCTACAGGCTGCGCATGAAAAGCGACATGGGGTCGGTATCGATCGGGAGCCCTCTGGCCAAGGCTCTGGTTCATAAAGGCCACGATGCTGGGCGCACAGCGGCGCGTGACATCGGTGGTCTCCACCTGCGCCCCATAGTGCGCGACCAGCCACTGCGTCGCCGCCTGAAACACTCGAGGATCCGCACCACGGAATCGATAGATGGACTGCTTGGGGTCTCCGACCATGAAGACCGATGGCGCCTGGGCATCCGCCCCATGGGCCGCCGCATGGGCCCCGAGCCAACTGCGAAGAATCGTCCATTGCACAGCATTCGTGTCCTGACACTCGTCGACCAGAATCTGTCGATACCGGCAGTCCAGTCGACTCATCAGGACCTGACCCGCCTCGGACTGGATCAG
>JBMSJG010000185.1:0-2552 GCA_049418645.1 Burkholderiaceae bacterium
CGAAGTCGCTCACGGGTCTGAGGACAATCGGGTCTGACGTGGACAGCAAACAACAGGTTCGACAGGGTGTATTCGTGGGCGCAGTAGACGGCGGTGTCATCGGGCAGTTGGGCTAACCGTTGAAGCGACTGGTAGAGCTGTTCGGCTGTGCCTCCCAGCAGACGGCCGCAGCCACCCGCGAAAAGGGTGTCCCCGCAGAAGAGGCTGGCGGGACCGCCTGCCTTGCCAGGGGTCGTGAGAAGGTAGGCCAGGTGATCTTGGGTGTGCCCCGGGACAGCCATCACTTGTAGGCTCGGGGCTGAGCGGGGATCAGTTGAGAGCAGTACCTGCTGGCCGTCGGTCACCACAGTGTTGACCCCATAGGGCTGACAGTCGGCCGGTCCCACGATCCGCGGCAGCATCGGGTCCTGCCAGGGGGCCTGGGCGAGCAGATCTGGGAGGCCACCCACATGGTCCTGGTGATGGTGGGTGATCAGCACGCCGGCTAGCGTCTTGCTAGCGCTGGTGAGGTAGTCGAGAACCGGGTAGGCATCCCCGGGGTCTACCACCCAGAGGCTGTCATCAGACTCGATGGCCCAGATGATATTGTCGGAAAATGCAAACAGCGGTGTGATCTTCATACTGCTCTTTATACCAACATGTCCTCCGCATCCAACCATCCTCCGCGCGCCGAACCAACCCCATTCGAGGACCCTCTCTTCCAGGGCTGGTCCCGCTGGCTGTCCTCTCCCACTGGCGCGAATCTTCTGGCCATGGAGCAGGCGTGGCTGGATCAGTCGGTTGGGGATTGTTTTGGCTATCACGCCGTGCAAGTCTGCCCGCCTGGGCTGGATGCTCTGCGAAAGAACCGGATGGGGTTGCGCACCCAGCTCTCATTCGGGGTCATGCCCACGCCACTGGCATCTAAAGATGGAACCATGGATCAGTCGGAGCGATCCACCTTGCGTTGTGACTCTCAGGCCTGGCCCATCGCAACCGAGACGGTCGATCTGGTCGTGCTCGTCCATGCCTTGGAGGGAGTGGTTGATCCGCATGGGTTGTTGCGGGAGGCGGCTAGAGTGCTGATTCCGGAGGGACGCCTGGTGGTGGTGGGTTTTAACCCCATCAGTCTGTGGGCCTTACACCGGCCGTTGTCCCCGGTTCAATTTCCACCGATTCAGGATCGCTGGGTGGCCATGGGTCGCGTCAAGGATTGGTGCCAATTGCTGACCTTGCACGTAGAGGCAGGACGGCATGGCCAGTACCGTCCTGTCCTTCAGAGTGAGGCGGCCCTTCGACGACTGGCTTGGTTGGATCAGGCGGGCGCACGTTGGTGGCCAGGATTCGGGGCGGTCTATTCGCTAACAGCCATTAAGCGCCGAGTTGGCCTACGGGTCATCATGCCCCAGTGGCAGGCAACTGCTGCCAAGGCGGCCCAGACCGCTCGGTCGGTGGGACCTGCGGCTCAGAAAACCAGAAAGCAGCCCCTATGACCGATCCGACACTCACCGAAGTTAGCCTATACACAGATGGGGCTTGCAAGGGAAATCCGGGGCCTGGCGGCTGGGGCGCTTTACTTTGCGCAAATGGAAAAGAGCGAGAACTCTGTGGTGGCGAAACACCAACCACCAACAACCGAATGGAATTAATCGCGGTGATTCAGGGCATGACTGCCTTGACCAGACCCTGCCATGTGACAATCTACACAGACTCCAGCTATGTCAAAAACGGCATCGAGACCTGGCTGGCCAATTGGAAAAGGAAGGGCTGGCGAACCGCCGCCGGCAAGCCAGTGGCCAACCAAGACCTTTGGCAACAACTCGAGCAGGCTCTGTCGGGTCACACCGTTGAATGGGTTTGGGTGAAGGGACATAGTGGGCACCCGGGTAATGAGCGAGCCGATGCCCTTGCAAACAAGGGCGTTGGCATGAAAGGACAGGCGTGAAACATCGGTTAAGGTGGGGATTGGTGGTGATACTGGCATTGGTAGCGCTAGGCTTGGCAGCCTGGCGGTTAGGCTGGTTTGGAGCGCCTGAGCCGCAGTCCAAGGGCCCACCCGCTGCGCCGGTTGAGGTGGCCTCCGTGGTGGAGCAGTCCATTGCCGACACCCTGAGTGTGACCGGTGAATTCAAGTCGCGACAGTCGGTAGACCTCCGTCCGGAGGTCGCCGGCCGCATTGCCCAAATTCACTTTAAAGATGGGCAATTGGTGGAAAAAGGTCAGGTGCTGGTGTCACTCGATGACCGTCTGCTCAAGGCCGAGTTGGCGCAGTCTAAGGCAGAGGCCGAGCTGGCCAGTTCCAACTACAGCCGCGCCCAGGATCTCTTTGCCAAGAAATTCATCAGTGCTCGGGCATTGGACGAGTCCAAGGCGGCGGCCGAGATTGCCTCAGCCAAGCGCGATCTGGCCCAGGCCCGACTCGAGAGGGCCGCCCTGAGTGCCCCGTTTGCAGGTCGTGTTGGTCTGAGGCAGCACAGCGTTGGTGACTTTGTGAAAGATACCGATACGGTGGCCATCGTAGAAGACAGCAGCCGCCTCATGTTCGATTTTCGAGTACCGGAGCGGTTCATGTC
>JBMSJG010000186.1:0-2543 GCA_049418645.1 Burkholderiaceae bacterium
CGGCAATTTTTAGAACTCATGGCCCGGCCAGATGTTGATCTGATCGAAGGTCTATCCCCAGCGATTGCCATTGAACAAAAAGCTGGCAACCACAATCCTCGATCGACCGTGGGCACGGTCACCGAGATTCTGGACTACCTCAGGCTATTGTTTGCCAGAGCCGGAACAGCCCACTGCCCCAACCACCCCAACGTCAGCCTGGCTGGCCAGAGCCTGACCGAAATGGTCGATGGCCTGATGAAACTACCCAGTCAGACCAAACTCATCCTGCTGGCCCCAATCGCCTCGACCGATGCCGATGGTCTGCCCAGCCTGTTAGACGGTCTTCGCGCCCAGGGCTTTTCTAGGGTACGCCTCCGAGGCCAGCAGGCCGAATGGATCGAGCATCGGCTGGACGATCCACTGCCCAGCTTGTCCGATCAGGCCAATGACGTCCAGGTCGTCATCGATCGGGTCCGGGTTCGACAAGAGGCCCGTGAACAAGATGACTTTCGTCAACGACTGGCCGAATCCCTGGAGACAGCCATGCGGGTCGGGCAAGACAAGGCCATCGTCTCTGTCGAGGTCGATTCGGCGCAGGCCAGCCCCAGCGACCAGGGCACCCGAGGCGCCACGGAGCACGTCCTGTCCCAACGATTGGCCTGCCCCCACTGCGGCTTTTCCATCAAACACCTGGAGCCAAACCAGTTTAGTTTCAACGCGCCATCCGGTGCCTGCCCAAGCTGCGATGGCCTAGGGGAGCAGGATTACTTTGATCCCAACCTGGTCGTGGCATTCCCACACCTGTCGCTGGCCTCTGGAGCCATCGTCGGCTGGGACGCCCGCAATCCCTTTGCCTGGTCTCTGATTCAAAGCCTCGCTCAGCATGCGAATTTCTCGGTTGATGAACCCTTTGAGACCCTCACCGAGGCCCAGAAAAGCCTTCTGCTCTTTGGGTCTGGGGACGTCTGCGTCACACTGACTTTTCCGGCAGAACGCGGCAAGTCCACGACCCGGCAGCAGCCCTTTGAAGGCATCATCCCCAACCTCGCTCGGAGATGGCGAGAGACCGACAACCAGGCTGTTAAAGAGGAGATCGGTCGATTCAGGCGCCGCAGGCCTTGCCCGGATTGCAATGGCTCGCGACTCGCACCCCTGGCCAGGGCAGTTCGTCTCGGCGAGGGGGATGTCAGCCTTCGACTGCCGGAACTGTTGGCCATGCCACTGCAGCTTGCGGACGACGCGCTGACAAAGCTAGAACTCAAGGGTGGGCGACAAGCCGTGGCAGAGCGGCTTCTGTCCGAGGTTCAGAGCCGCCTGGGATTTCTGATCAATGTCGGGCTGTCGTATCTCAGCCTAGACCGTGCCGCAACCGGTCTGTCGGGCGGGGAATCGCAGAGAATTCGACTGGCGAGTCAGATTGGTGCGGGCTTGTCTGGCGTCATGTATGTCCTCGATGAACCCTCCATCGGACTTCACCAGCGAGACAACGACCGTTTGCTGGGTACCCTGCGCCATCTCCGAGATCTGGGCAACGCCGTCATCGTGGTTGAACACGATGAGGATGCCATCCGAACCGCCGACTATGTCGTTGACATGGGGCCAGGCGCCGGAACCCACGGTGGCGAGATCATCGCCCAAGGCTCACCCCAAGACGTCATGGCCAATCCGCAGTCCCTCACCGGTGCCTACCTCAGTGGACGTCTGGCGATTGCCGTGCCCTCAAAGCGTCGAGCCCCAGATGGGCGTTGGCTGCGCATCTGCGGCGCAAGAGGCCACAACCTTCGAATCGACCAGGTCGACCTGCCTGTCGGCTGCCTCATCTGTATCACTGGCGTGTCTGGCAGTGGCAAATCCACACTGATCAATGACACACTGGTCGCAGCGGCCGCCTGCCAGCTCAATGGCGCCCAAGCCAAGCCGGCTCCCCATGACGCCATCGAAGGCCTAGAAGCTTTCGACCGGCTGATTGATGTCGACCAGAGCCCCATCGGTAGGACCCCCAGGAGCAACCCGGCCACCTACACCGGGCTGTTCACCACCATTCGTGAATTATTCGCAGGCTCGCCCATGGCCCGCGAACGGGGCTACGACTCGGGACGTTTCTCTTTTAACGTGAAGGGTGGCCGATGTGAGGCCTGCCAAGGCGACGGGTTGGTGAAGGTGGAGATGCATTTTTTGCCAGACCTCTATGTGCCCTGTGACCTCTGCCATGGTCTGCGCTACAACCGTGAAACACTGGATGTCCGTTATAGGGGCAAGAACATCTCAGAGGTCTTGGATTTGACCGTTGAGGACGCTCTCGACTTTTTTTCTGCGGTCCCTAACTTGGCCCGCAGGCTCGCCATGCTGCAGGAGGTCGGGCTTGGCTATATCCGACTGGGCCAGAGTGCGACCACCCTATCAGGGGGTGAGGCACAGCGAATCAAGCTGGCCTGCGAACTCGCGAAGCGGGATACCGGTAAAACGCTGTATGTGCTCGATGAGCCGACCACTGGTCTTCACTTTCAAGACATCGATTTACTGCTGCGAGTCCTGTTTAGGCTCAGAGACCAGGGCAACAC
>JBMSJG010000187.1:0-2531 GCA_049418645.1 Burkholderiaceae bacterium
TCGACACCGAAACAACCGGCCTAAAAGTCGAAGACGGCCATCGCATCATCGAGATTGGCTGTATCGAACTGATAGATCGGCGAGCCACTGGGCGTCGGCTCCACCTCTATATCAATCCCGAGCGTGAGGTCGATGAGGGTGCGGCGCAGGTGCACGGCTTTACCTGGGAGATGTTGCAGGACAAGCCACGTTTTGCACAGATCGCCGACGAGTTTCTGAGGTTCGTAGAGGGGGCTCATGTGATCATTCACAATGCGCCCTTCGACTTGGGCTTTCTGAATGCGGAACTTGATCGGCTCGACCAGCCATTGCTCGAGTCCGTGGTTGGCCAAGTCACCGACAGCCTGAAGATGGCTCGGGAGTTACATCCTGGACAGCGCAACTCACTCGACGCCCTGTGCAACCGCTATGGCATTGCCAACGATCATCGGGTCCTGCACGGCGCCCTGCTAGACGCTGAACTGCTCTCCGAGGTGTACCTGTCGATGACCCGGGGGCAGGAGACCCTCGACATGATGCCCCTGGAGGATAAGGCTGCCACTCAGGCTGCATTGGCTGCCATGGACTTGTCCCAGTTGATCGTGGTGGAACCGACCCCAGAGGAGTGGGCCGCCCATGAGCGAGTCTTGGATGAGATTGACAAGGCCTGCCCAGACGGTGCGCTCTGGCGTCGGCTGGCCCGGGAAGCGCAGACATGAAGATCACCTTTCGCCGATTGGAGCGACAATACGAATTACCGGCTGACCATGTCGTGCGGGTGGTTCCCATGCGTGACATCGGTGCTCACTCACCGATGACGGGCCTGTGTATGGGGTTCGTCTTGGGCCGTCCCGTGGTGATCGCCGAACCCAGTGATTTGCTGGGGGAAGGAGTTGGGCCCGTATCTGTCACTGGCGAATCCCGTCCGTCTGGCCCAATGGTGCATGATGAAGTCGGTCTGGTTGCGGCCTGGGCGGTGGTGCTGCAGGCCAATGGAGACTGTCACCAGGCGGTCTTTGCGGATCAAGTCGATTGGAAACACAAGGATGAGGCATGAGTGAAGTCATGAAATTGGCAGGCCAGGCAAGGAGATGGATTCTTGTGGTCTGGCTGTGTATGGTGATTGGCCCGTTGGCTCAGGCCTTCGACCTGGTTTGGCTGCCACCCTCCATGCTGCAAGACTGGTTGGGTCAAGACCAGGTTTTGTTGGCCTACCAGTCGCTCTGGCAGTCGGTTCATCAGGCCATCGATGCCTTGGGTGATTATGGTCTGATGCCACTCGGGTATGGGCGTTGGGCTGAGGATGGGGTACCGGTTTTATTTGTCTTCGTTTGTGTGGCCCTCATCGCTTTGCTAATCGCAGTGGTCACCATGACCGCATTGGCCATGGACCTGAGGGGAGTGGAGGCTCATTTGACCATCACAGGCTCGGAGCCGGTGGCCAGTTCAACCCTTGGCCCCTCGGCCAAGGGCGCCCCTCAGTATCGAGCCGTCACTCGGGCCGTCATTGACTCCATTGAGAGCAATCTGCAGGCCTGTGAGTCTGGACTAGAAGAATCGACTGCCAAGCTGGAGCAGGCGCGTCAAACGGTCCTGAACTTGAGTCTCGATCCAAACGGTCCGCGATCTGAACAAGACCTGACCCTGTTGCGCGAGCAGTTGGATCAGGTTCGATCCTCGCTGGAGCGCCAACGAGGTCCCCAGCACGCCATGATGGCAAACCTCTCCAAGTTCTAGCTGCTTCTCATGCAGATTGGTCAAGATCTCAACGAGGCCCTGGATGGCTTGTTAGCCGGAATTGATAGCCTTCTGGCTGATCGTGATTCGAGGACGGTGGCTGGCATTGGGCAGGACCCGGATGGGCAGTCCAACGGAGCGTCGGCATCCGCTGCTCTCACACGCGGCTCGGTGCCTGAGACCGAGACCGCCATTTTGTCGGCGCTGGCTCTGGCCTGTCAGAGTCAGTCTATGGGGCGGGATGCTCAGCAGACCTATCGAGCACTGCTGCGCAGAGCCGTCCAATCGCGTGCAGTTGGAGGGGCAGAGGCGCAGGCAAAGGGCCTTCAGAGCCTGGTGAGGCTTGATGAACCGATGGCCCTGTCGCCAAGGTGGGTGCATTGGTTCATCAGGCTGGGTAAGACTGGCACCCTGAGTTCGGTGTCGGCAGACGTGATGAGGTTCATCCCAGATGAGCCCCTGGATGCCAATGACTGGGCTGCTCTTGGTGCGACTGGCCCCTTGTCGGTTTTGGTCCGGGCGCCCCAGGCCTCGTCGGAGGCTGATGTCGATCAGGTCGGCATTCACGAACTGAGCCTGCCCATTTGCCCGGAGATACAACCCGTCCCAGCCGGTTGTCACCTTGACGATGTGATGCCCATGGCTGCGTTAGACCAGCAGTCGCCCTGCCTGATTTACTGGCTAGACCACTGGCTTCCCAGTCATCCAAGTCTGTTGGGACTTGCCCTGCCGCTGCGGGCCATTCCCGCACTTACTGATCTGTCCTGGGCAGCCCTGGTGAGGTCTACAGAGTCTTGATCAACACCTGGGACTTC
>JBMSJG010000188.1:0-2522 GCA_049418645.1 Burkholderiaceae bacterium
GCAAAGCTGATGTCGCCCATGGGCAGAATCGGCACACCAGCCCAGGTCAGCACCGAACCCTGTGTATCGGCCATCTCGCGAATCTGATCCACCAGCATGGTCCTGGCCTCTAAAGTCCAGGCAGGCCGATCCCTCGGGCAGGTGGTGTAACTCGCCTCTGATAGACGAGTCGACTGTGGCTGTAAAAACTCCGCCTGCTTGGCCGAGCCACGTCCGTTGATGGTGGAGAGCTCGTAGGTGACGTCGTTGAAAAAGCCCTGCATGGTCGAGAGCTTGAGCGAGAGGGCGGGGCCCGTGTAGAGCTCGCCCTCTTTGAAGAGTTGGACATTGCCGGTGGCCTGCAGGCGGTTGGGCACCATGTCCATGGTGAGGCGATCGGCCTTGAGCGACATGCCCAGCTGACGAAGCTCGGCACGGCCCTCCAGGATCAGGGTGTCCTCTAACTGTCCGTCGATTTCATCGCCAAAAAAATACATGGGCGTCTTGTCATCGGTCAGACCAGGGCGCGGTGGTGGCTGCAGACTCAGGCGCGGGTCAATCCGCAGACCCTGGCCGTTGACAGTCCCAGCATTGATGGCGGTGCTCGTTTGGCTGGCGCTACCGACAGGGGAGTTGGAGGCCTGGGCCAGCAAAAGTGGCTCTGCAGATGCCTGCGCTAAGCGGGGGCATTCGGCGGCCATGCTGGATGTGGCCACGGCCCCCAGCAAAACGACAACAAATCGCATGGCCTATTATAGGTTGTCATGCCCCCCACCCCTGATCCCCGTCTAGAGGCTGCCAAAGCCTGGCTTGGCCAATTCAAACAGGTCGATGCGGCGGCACTCGCACCCGCCTCCAGTGACGCCTCTTTTCGACGATATTTTCGAGCACCCTGTCGGGCCGACACCCCCTGGGGCGATCAACGCAGCCACCACGCCACCGTCATCCTCATGGATGCCCCGCCAGACAAGGAGCCGCTGGAGGCCTTTTTAAAGACGGCAGGCCTGTTTGAGGCCGCTGGTGTTCATGTCCCCCAACGACTGGCCGTGGACCAGGCACAGGGCTTTCTGTTGCTATCGGATTTGGGCCAGACGCCCTACCTCACTGCCCTACAGTCCGCCAACCCCACCTTGACCGGCCAGGACACCAACGCCGCTGCCGCGGCACTCTACCGAGAGGCCTGGCAAGCCATGCTTCGCTGGCAGGCCTGGAGTCTGGCGCAAGGCCCGGACACCCTTGGCCTTGCGCGCTACAGCGACGAGAAGCTCATGGCCGAGATGCAGTTGTTTGAGGACTGGTATGTCGGCCGACACATGGGCAGCAGTCTGTCGGCCGACGAGAAAAATCAGCTCAGCCAACTGATGCAATGGCTCAGCCAGAGTGCGCTGGCGCAGCCCCAGGTGTTGGTTCACCGTGACTATCACAGCCGCAACCTCATGCTCACCCCCGAGCGCAACCCCGGCGTCATTGATTTTCAAGATGCGGTGATCGGCCCCATCAGCTATGACCTGGTGTCCTTGCTCCGCGACGCCTACATTCAATGGGATGAGGCACAGCAACTCGACTGGGCCATTCGGTACTGGCAGGACGCCAGGTCCGCCGGTCTGCCCATCCGAGAGGACTTTGCCGATTTCTGGCGCGACTTCGAGCTGATGGGTCTGCAGCGGCACCTAAAAGTCCTTGGGATTTTTGCTCGCCTTTTCCACCGAGATGGCAAAGAGAATTACCTCAAAGACCTGCCCCTGGTGTTGCAGTACACCCGTTCAGTGGCCAGCCGCTACATCGGCTGCGTTGGCCTGCTTCGGCTGCTCGATCGCCTGGAAAACCGGGCCGTGAAGACCGGCTACACCTTCTAGGCCCAGCCAAGCCCAAGATGAACAAGGCCATGATCCTGGCAGCCGGGCGCGGCGAGCGCATGCGCCCGCTAACAGACCACACACCCAAGCCGCTACTGGCGGTCGGCGGTCAGCCCTTGATCGTCTGGCACCTGCGGGCCTTGGCCGCCGCCGGCTTTACCGAGATCACCATCAACACGGCCCACTTGGCAGGCCAGCTTCACCAGGCCCTGGGCGATGGGCAGTCTTGGGGTGTGTCGATTCGCTTTAGCGATGAGCCGGCTGGCGCACTAGAGACAGCTGGCGGCATCGCCACGGCCAAGCCTTGGGGGGAGCAGACCACCGAACCCTTTCTGGTCGTCAATGGCGATGTCTTCTCTGACTGGGACTTTGCCCAGGCCCCCTCTTTGGCGCAGGCGATGGTCGATGAGAGACAGCTGGCCTGCCTGGTGCTGGTGCCCAACCCCAGCCACCATCCCAGGGGCGACTTCTGTCTGACGGACACCCTGGCGGCAGGGGCAACACACCGCGGCCCGCAGGCCCCGTCCCCTGCGCTACACCGACTGAAGCGGGTTGGAGAGACAGAGGGCCACACCTACAGCGGCATCGGCCTGTTTCATCCGGCGCTCTTTGCCCAGACGCCCCCGGGGCATCGCGCTGCGCTGGCGCCGCTTCTGTTCCAGGCAGCCGAGCAAGAACAGCTCTGTG
>JBMSJG010000189.1:0-2500 GCA_049418645.1 Burkholderiaceae bacterium
CCGGCCACCGGCTCCAGGATGCCCATGACACGCTTGGACAGGGCCGACTCAATGTCTTGAACGTACTTGAGCTGCGAGGCATCTAGGCCCGAAGCACTGCGATCAGGGTTGGGGGCCAGCAGGTTGCCATCTGCATCCAGGATGGTCACGTCCTGGGCCGTCATGTTGGGAATCGAGGCACCAATCAAATGGGCAATGCCGGTGGCCTGCTGCTGAGTCAGGTAACGACCGCCGTGCAGGTTCACCACCACAGAGGCCGTGGGCCGCTGACGCTCGCGAACAAAGGCCGACTGCTTGGGTACCGCTAGGTGAACACGGGCGGTCTTGACCGAGGCAATGGATGAGATGCTGCGGGCCAGCTCGCCCTCGAGGCCACGCTGATAGTTGACCTGCTCAACAAACTGGCTGGTGCCCAGCTTCTGGTTCTCCAGCAACTCCAGACCAATCGAGCCCGACTTGGGCAGGCCTTGGCTAGCAAGCTTCAGGCGAGTCTCGTAGACCACCTTGTCCGGCACCATGATGGCACCACCGCCTTCGGTGAACTTGTAGGGCAGCTTGGCCTGCTCGAGTGCAGCGACCACAGCGGCCGCGTCTTTTTCTTCAAGGCCCGAGAACAAGACTTTGTATTCTTGACGTGTGCTGGACGTGCCGGTGTAGATGAGTACGAGCGCCACAAAGAAGAGTGCAGCACCCAGCACCAGCTTTTGGCCCAGCGGCAACGATTTGATGCGAGTCATCACGTCTTGTGCGACTTTGGATCGGCCCGTGGCTGGCGGCCGCGCAGCAGCTGCGGGTGCGGCCGCTGCAGCAGCCGTTGCGCCAGCAGGTGCAGCCCCGTTTGAAACGTTCAAGACGGTGGCGTTTGCATCAGCTGCGTTTAAGTTTGGTGTTGCGGCGTCGGCCAATTTTTTCGTTCCAAGTGGTCTGACGTGTGTTTGAACAGCAAAAAATTCTTTAAACTGAAGGCGTTATGACACTTTTTTCGACCTGCGTCAAGGAAAAGCGGCTTGGCTGAGCACCCGAGTTCATCCGTCGGTGGCGGTGCCAGCAAAGAGCAGCTGGAAGAGGCCTTTGCCCTTTTTATCGAGGCCTCCAAGGCCATCGAGGCCCAGCAGACCCAGCTCCAGTCAGAAATTCAGCGCCTGTCCAACGACTTGGCCCAGGCCAACCAGCGCCTGACCGACCTGCTGCAGGCCCTGCCCACCGGGGTGATTCTGGTAGAAAACGGCGTGATCGCCGACCAGAACCTGGCGGCCCAGACCCTGGTGGGCCTAGCCATTGGCCAGGCCTGGCAGACCCCGGCTTCCTGGCTGCCCACGCCCATGCCGGGCGAATACCAGACCAGCACCGACTCCACGGCCCGCACCGTCAAGGTGACCCAGTTGTCTTTGGCCGAGCGGCAGATCGTGCAGATTCAGGACATCACCGACAGCCTGCGGCTGCACATCGAGAGCCAGCGCCAGTCCAAGCTGGCCAGCATGGGCCAGATGGCCGCCAGCATTGCCCACCAGCTGCGCACGCCCCTGGCCACCGCCACGCTCTATGCGGGCAACCTGGGCATGCCCAACCTCAGCCCCGACAAACAAAAAGAAGCCCTGGATCGGCTGCGCAAGCAGCTGGCGTCCCTAGAGACCCTGACCACCCAGATGCTGCAGTTTGTTCGTCAGCGCCCCCAGAAGACCGAGATGGTCAGCGGTCAGGCCCTGCTCGACGAGGCCCTGGCGGCCATTGGCCCCATGTGCGAAAAACGCAACATTGGCCTGCGGGTGCAGGCCAGTGGGCTGCAGGCCCTGGTCAATGTGGAGCGGCCGACCATGGTCGCGGCCATGGTGGCGATTTTGGAAAACGCCCTGCAGGTCAGCCAGGATGCGGGTGAGATCGTCTTAACGGGCCAGTCCGACGGCGCCCGGCTTCAGTTTGTGGTGGATGATGCGGGACCAGGCATTCCCAATGAGATGATGGCCAGCCTGTTTGAGCCCTTTGCCACCAGCCGCATCAATGGCACCGGCCTGGGCCTGTCGATTGCCCGCAATGCGGTCGAGGCCCATCGGGGCGAAATTCTGGCCAGCAACCGGGCCGAAGGCGGTGCCCGGTTTTCTATCAGCATTCCTTGTATTGCTGAGTTCTCGTGATGTTTCTTTTCCGGAGTTAAGCAATTCATGGCCTACAGCGACGCACCCGTGATGATTGTGGAAGACGATGCCGACCTGCGTGAGGCCCTGTGCGCCACGTTGGATCTGCAGGACGTGGAGTACCGCGCCTTTGACTCGGCTGAGTCTGCGCTGGCTGCAATCGACCAAGAGGTCTACAGCATGGTGCTCACCGACTTTCGTCTGCCGGGCATGGACGGCATGACCCTGCTGCGCTCGGTCCACAAGAAATTGCCTGAACTGCCCATGGTCATGATGACAGCCTTTGCCGAGGCCCAGCTCGCAGTCGAGGCTCTCAAGGCCGGCGCACGCGACTTCTTGATCAAGCCCTGTCAGCCCGAGCACCTGGT
>JBMSJG010000190.1:0-2486 GCA_049418645.1 Burkholderiaceae bacterium
TGAAGCACCCGGGCGGTCTCTTCACCCTCGGCTTTCAGTGCAAAGGCTGGAATCACGGCCTCAAACGTGGTGGTGTCATCGGCTATGCAGAAATACCGCCCTTGCATGCTGCCCACCGGGCTCTTAATCCGAGTGCCACTGGTGTACTGGAAGGACTCGCCTGGCTGTAAATAGGGCTGCTTGCCCACCACACCCAAGCCCTTGACCTCTTGGTGGTTTCCTCTGGAGTCATCGATGACCCAGTGCCGGCCCATGAGCTGAGCGGCAATATCGCCGGTGTTGGTGATGGTGATCGTATAGGCGAATCCCCAGAGGTCATCATCGGGTGCGGACTCGTGGGGCAGGTAGGTGACTTGGACATCGACTTTGAAACTAGGGCTGGACATGGGTCTTGGAATCGTTGGGTGGTGAGGGTTGGGTGAAGACTGCAAAGCTCGTTCAAAATGGTGAGATGACCGGACCGCAACCCTCGCCACCGCCCGCTGGCCAAGTGCTCGGCCTAGGGACAGTGGCGTTGCTCATGACGCCGCCACTGCTGTGGGCCGGTAATGCGTTGGTGGCGCGGCTGCTCCAGGATCTCGTTCCCCCCATTATGCTCAACTTGCTGAGATGGAGCCTGGTCTTTGCCCTTTTGATCCCACTGGGTGGATGGGTATTGCGGCCGAACTCGCCGCTCTGGCGAAATTGGCCGCGCTACATGCTGTTGGGCTTTCTGGGCATGGGCTGCTACAACACGCTGCTTTATCAGGCGCTGCAAACGTCGAGCCCTATCAATGTGACGCTGGTGAGTTCTGCCATCCCATTGTTCACCTTGCTGATGGGTCGTCTGTTCTATGGTCAGGCGGTGGCCCGATTGTCATGGATTGGGGTTGCATTCTCGATGCTGGGGGTGATGGTGGTACTCAGTCGAGGAGATTTGGAGAGGCTCCTGGCCTTGTCATTGGTGCCAGGAGATCTGCTCATGGTCCTAGCCTCTATTCTGTGGGCCTGGTACAGCTGGCTCTTGGCCAGGCCTTGGCCGGGCGGTGCTGACCCGGACATTCAGGCAGACTGGGCTGCCCACTTACAGGCGCAGACCGTGATGGGCCTGGTCTGGTGTGCTCTGTTTGCCGCTCTGGAGTGGATGTGGATTGGTCAGGGTGCCGGCAAGAGTCTGACACTGACCTGGAGTTGGTCGTTGGTGTTGGGGGTCGTCTATGTCGCCATAGGCCCCGCGATTCTGGCGTATCGATGCTGGGGTCTGGCCGTTGCGCGAACAGGCCCAGCGGTGACCGGCATGGCCGCCAACCTCATTCCACTGTTCACCGCCATTCTGTCGCTGGTGTGGTTGTCTGAGGCGCCCCACTGGTATCACGCCATGGGTTTTGTCTTGATTGCGGGTGGCCTGTGGCTGACGGCTCGGGCG
The DNA here is from genome assembly GCA_049418645.1 of Burkholderiaceae bacterium. GTDB lineage: Bacteria > Pseudomonadota > Gammaproteobacteria > Burkholderiales > Burkholderiaceae_A > Hahnella. The sequence continues at coordinate 1,406 of JBMSJG010000190.1, forward strand.
CAGAAAACAGCCAAAGACAACTGAGGCCAGGGAGTGCCGGCCCCGTAAAGAGGGGCACTGTTCATTTGCACGGGTTCTGATAGTCTTTGGTCATCCCCAGATAATAAAAAGTAGGGGTGGGAGAGACTGACCAATGCGGTGGTATGACTTTGGGCCACTCTGGCCGCTGCAGCATGCGGATCGTTGGATCGCTGGCTATGCGCTCGCATTCTTTTTGGCCTACTGGGCCAATGTTGGCATTCGTGGTTTCTTCGAGGTCATTCCTGACTTTGTTTACCTAATTTACCTGCCGGCTTTCATACGAGTGGTGGCGGTGGCCACTGCTGGCGTGGCAGGGGCGATCGGTGTTGGCCTGGGTCACCTGCTGACTCAACTGGTTTTCAAAGACCTGTCTTTGTCAGTCATGCTGCTCTCGACTCTGACCGCCGCCATGGCCCCACTGCTGGCCCTATTGGTGGTCCGAAAGTGGCGACCGGGTATTGAGGTCAACGCCTGCCCCAAGACACTGGCGGTTTTTGCCTTCCTGGCTTGCCTGTTCAATGTGACGCTGCGGGCGCTCATCTGGCATTGGGCCGGCGAGGACACGCCCTCGCCCAGCTTTCAGACCATGGCCTACCTATTCATGGGCAATCTGGGTGGCGTACTGGTGGGCTACTTGGCCTTGCGTTTTGGACTGCTGGCTTTTCGGGTTCGGTCCGCTACCTAGCGAACCCGAATCCCCGGATCTGAAGACCAGTCAGAGTCTATTTTGAGGTGGGCATGACAAACTCTGCCCCCTTGGCAATGCTCTCTGGCCAACGCTGCATGATGGATTTTTGCTTGGTGTAGAAACGCACACCCTCTTCGCCGTAGGCATGCATGTCACCAAAGAGCGAGCGCTTCCAGCCACCAAAGCCATGCCAGGCCATGGGCACCGGGATGGGTACGTTGATGCCCACCATGCCCACTTGAATGCGCCGGGCGAATTCACGGGCAATGTTGCCGTCACGGGTAAAGCAGCTGGTGCCGTTTCCAAACTCGTGGGCATTGATGAGATCGACGGCCTGAGCGAAGTCTTTGACGTGCACGCAGGACAGCACGG
>JBMSJG010000191.1:0-2477 GCA_049418645.1 Burkholderiaceae bacterium
GCGATCTCGGAGGGCTCGACCAGGCGACCCAGGTGCACGTCTTTGAGGATCGCGGCCAGGGCCTCCTGGTTCATGCCTTGCAAAAGGCTGGTGGCGGCATAGCCAGGGGCAATGCTGACTGCGCGAATGTTGCGAATGCCTTTGAGCATGAACTCACCAACCAAAATCTTAGGCATGAGGGCGACAGCAGCTTTGGTCGAGGCATAGTTGATCTGCCCAACCTGGCCAACTTTGTTGACCGAGGAAATACCCACCAGCAGGCCAGGCCATCCACCGTTGGCCATGGCCTCGGCCGCGTCGCGCATGGTCAGGAAGGTACCGGTCAGGTTGACATCGATGACCTGCTGCCATTTGTCCAGGCCCAGTTTGCGAGTCACTTTCTTGGTTTCTTTGTCCGGACTGATGGTCAGGCCATCGCGAATGATGCCGGCGCAGGTGACCACAATGTTGAGCTGGCCGTAGGCTTCTAGTGCCTTGGCAATGAAGGCAGCGGTGTCGTCTTCCTTGGTGACATCGGCGGCGATGGCAATCGCCTGGCCACCTGAGGCGACGATGGCCTGGGCAGACGCCTGAGCCTGCTCCTCCGAGCGGTCCACGATGACGATTTTGGCGCCTTTGGCCGAGAGGTACTGGGCAATGGCTGCGCCAATGCCGTTGCCGCCGCCGGTGATCAGGGCGACGCTTCCGTTGATCTGCATGAGGGCTCCCTTTTGGTCTGGTTTTCTAAGAGTGTACCCAAACCAGCCAGAATGTGTTGCGCTGCATCAAAACTCTATCAGGGTGCTGACGGATACGAGCGCACACGGAATCTCGCTAGTCCTGGCCCAGTTCACATTTGGGAGTTGGACGACGATGCCTTTAACTCTAGAAGACCGTGATGATGGTCAGACCGGCGAGCATGAGCAGTGCGCCTGATAGTCGACGTCTAAGGTCGGTCTCGCCCAGGAAGATGGCCCCCAACAAAATGGCAAACAAGATGCTGCTCTCTCGTAGGGGGGCTACCAGACTGAGTGGCGCCATGGTCATGGCATAGAGCACCATCTGATAGGCCAGTGGTGACAAGACACCAATCACCAAGATCCAGCGCCAATCTCGTTGAACCCAGCCCGCCATCAGGTGGCGATCCCTGACCATCCAGGGGGTGCAGAGTGCAGCGCGAACCAACAATTGTCCCCAATAAAAGCCAACCACCGGCAGAGCCCAGGCCTTGACTGATTGCTGGTCCCAGACGGTGTAAGCCGCGATCGTGAGTCCGCAGAGCAGAGCCAGACCGATGCTCTTAGACCAGTCGGCTGAGCGCATGGATTTCGCAGTCGAGAATCCAACGACGAGTGAGCCAGCAATGATGGCCAAGGCCCCGATGAGTTCGATCGGGCTCGGACGCTCGCCGAGAATCAGAATCGCAAAGATGGCCGACAGCAATGGCCCGGTGGCCCGTGCGATGGGATAGGCCACGCCAAGGTCGCCACGGCCATAGGCGCTTGTCAGGAGCCAGAAATAGACAATGTGAAGTGCAGCACTGCCGAACATGGCCAGCCAGGCAAGGGGTGATAGAAAAATGCTTGGGTCTAGGACCACTAGGGCCAGCGGTAGCCAGATGAGCGTTTCGACGACAGACATGAGGCCAATGAAACCAAGTCTCGGCTGGCCGATTCGCTTGAGAGCCAGATTCCAGCATGCATGGCAGAGCGCCGCGGCCAGGACCAGACTGAGCGCAAGGGGAGAGAGGTTCATAAACAGCACGCCAGCAGACTGCTAGCGCATCAGAATTCGACGAGTGAGATAGGACAGCGAGTCAACCAGGACCACCAAAAGGATCATCACGATCAGAATGCTGCTGGTTTCGTTCATCTGAAAGAGCCCCATGTGAAAGGACAGCATCTGACCCAGTCCGCCTGCACCAACCACGCCAAGCACAGCCGCAGCACGGATATTGTTTTCCCAGCGGTACAGCGTGTAGGACAACAATTGAGGAATGATCGATGGCAGGGTCGCATAAAGAAAACAGTGAATCGGGCGCACGCCGGCGAGTCTAAGGGTTTCTCTCTCATGGTCCGCAGCATTCTCACTGGCATCCGCAAAGAGCCGGCCTAGAACTCCCGCGGTATGCAGGGCCAGTGCCAGGGTGCCGGCCATTGGTCCTAGACCCGATGCAATGATCAATATCGCGGCCCACATCAGGTCTGGAACAGATCGCAACAGATTCAACAGCAGTCGTGAGAGGGCGACGATGGATGGGTGGCTGTCTGGGGTGTCGGTCGCCATAAACGCCAAGACCAGACCTGCCAGGGCAGCCAGAAGCGTGCCGACGAATGACATGGCCAGGGTCTCGAAGGCGGCCAGTCCGAGCTTCGTCAGAAAGTCGCCGGAGAGTTCTGGTCGCGAGAGTTCGAGAACAAAGCGGCCCATTCGCTCCAGGGCTGCCATGGAAAAGAGTCGATGGAGTTGCAGGTCCAGACTCCAAAAACTCAAGACCA
>JBMSJG010000192.1:0-2474 GCA_049418645.1 Burkholderiaceae bacterium
ACCTCTACCTGCGCTACCAGGCCAGCCGTCACGCCGGTGGCGGCATGGATCAAGACAGCAAAGACCAGTACGCCCAATTTCTATTACAAAGTCGAGTCGATACCCAGTTGGTTGCGTTTTACGATGCCCAGCACCACCTGGTGATGGTCTCGATCATCGATGTACTGCCCGAGGGACTGTCGGCGGTCTACACCTTCTACGATCCCGGTCTCGAGAGATCCTCTCTTGGAACCTACGGGATTCTCTGGCAGATCGCCCAGTGCCAACAAATGGGACTGCCGCATGTCTACCTGGGCTACTGGATCGAAGCCAGCCCCAAGATGGCCTACAAGGCCAATTTCCAACCAGCAGAGGTCTTGATTGAGGGGTCCTGGCGTGCACTCAGACCACTCACCGATATTCATCCGAATGCCTAAGACAGCACTTGCTTTTAAGGCCTACCCATTGGCCAGACGATTTCTCTTTTCGTTGGATCCCGAGACCGCTCATGAACTGAGCCTTTCAGGACTGGACTTTGCCCACCGTTGGCTGGGAGGGCTCCTGCCGGCTCCGCAGCCCATCCGAGGGGCAGAGCCCATTGAGCTCGCAGGGCTGCGGTTTCCGAATCGGGTCGGCCTGGCCGCGGGTCTCGACAAGAACGCTGCTCACATCGATGGCCTGTCTCGATTTGGCTTTGGGTTTATCGAAGTGGGGACCGTCACACCAGAGGCGCAGCCCGGCAATCCCAAACCGCGTCTTTTTCGACTGCCAGAAGCCAAAGCCCTGATCAACCGATTCGGGTTCAACAACCTCGGCCTGGCTCGATTTATTGACAATGTTGCCCACTCCAAATGGGTCGGTGAGCACCGGGGTGTTCTGGGGCTGAATATCGGCAAGAACGCCAAGACCCCCATCGAGCAGGCAGCTGACGACTACCTCAAGGGTCTGACCGCGGTCTATCCTTGGGCCGACTACGTCACCGTCAACATCTCGTCGCCCAACACCAAGAACCTACGCGACCTGCAAAATGAGCAGGCCTTGGAGGCCCTGCTCGATCAGCTCAAACAGGCGCAGGCCCAACTGGCTCAACAACATGGCAAGGCAGTGCCGCTCTTTCTGAAGATCGCCCCCGATATGGACGAGACCGCCCTGGGGCAGTTGATCGAGGTGGTCCGAAGCAAACAAATCGATGGTCTGATTGCCACCAACACCACGCTAGACCGAAGCCTGGTGACCGGTTTGCGGCATGCCAACGAGACTGGCGGCCTATCGGGGCAGCCGGTCCACCTGCGGAGCCTTCAGACCGTGCGGCAACTCCGACAAGAGCTGGGACCGCACTTTCCAATCATTGGCGTCGGCGGCATCCTGTCGGCCGCCGATGGCCTGGCCATGCGTGAAGCTGGCGCAGACCTGGTTCAGGTGTACACAGGCCTGATTTACCGAGGACCAGCCTTGGTCACCGCGTTAGCGGAGCGCCTGGCCAGATAAGAGGCGTACTGCTGGGAGAAAGTCTTGCCGCGTGGACTTGGCATGTCACGGTAGGCGCTCCAACTCTTCACCAAAGGCAACTGGCGAATCAAGTGGCGACGCCCTCCCATCAGCCTTAAGACGAGGCTCGCCATGCCGTAAACGGTGCGATAGAGGGCCGGCCTGGCCGCCGCAAAGGCCCAGATTCCCAATAGGGCCCGCTCCGTCCAAGGACGAAGGTGCCGCTCAAACTGCTTCTCTCTGAGCTTGCGCAACAGATCAGGCAAGGGGATCTTGACGGGGCAGACCACATGGCACTCCCCGCATAACGTAGCGGCCTGCGGCAAGTCCAGCGATTTCTCAATACCGGCATAGGCTGGTGTCAGCACGGAGCCCATCGGCCCAGGGTAGACCCAGCCATAGGCGTGGCCCCCAATCTTTTGGTAGACGGGACAGTGGTTCATACAGGCTCCACACCGAATACACCGGAGCATCTCTTGAAAGGCGCCACCCAGAAGGCTCGATCGACCACCATCGACCAGCACAAAATACAAATGGTCAGGGCCATCGGTCTCGCCAGAGGCGCGCGTACCCGTCAGGAGGCTGATGTAATTGGAGATGGACTGCCCGGTCGCCGATCGCGTGAGCAGCCTGGCGATGGTGGCGAAATCCTCTAGCGTTGGCAGCACCTTTTCGATGCCTGTCACCACAACATGGACCTTGGGCATGATGGTACACATGCCCTCATTGCCTTCGTTGGTGACCAGCGCAACCGAACCGGTCTCGGCAATCACGAAGTTGCCACCGGTGACACCCATGTCTGACCGAAGAAACTTCGGCCTGAGCTGCTCCCGGGCCTCCCGAGTGAGCTGAGGGATGTCGGTGAGCTTGGGTTTTTGGTGAACCTTTGAAAAGAGATCCGAGATCTCTTCTTTGTCCTTGTGGATGACCGGCGCAATGATGTGACTGGGCGGTTCATTGTCATTGATCTGGAGAATGTACTCGCCCAGATCGGTCTCGACAGGCTC
>JBMSJG010000193.1:0-2471 GCA_049418645.1 Burkholderiaceae bacterium
TTCCCCTTGGGCGACGATATAGCCTTTGTACCTGGCCATGGGCCGATGAGTACATTTGGGGAGGAGCGTGTCAGCAATCCATTCGTCGGATCGCGGCACGGCTGAGAAGGTAAAAAATAAAAGGGTAAGTATGGCCAAGCATCGCATTGAGAAGGTGACCGAAGTCACCCATTGGAACGAGACCTTGTTTTCCTTCAAGGTGACCCGTGACCCTGGTTTTCGATTCCGCAATGGGCATTTCGTCATGATTGGGCTCGAGGTGGAAGGCAAGCCGCTGATGCGGGCCTACAGTGTGGTGAGCCCCAATTACCAGGAACACCTGGAGTTTCTGTCGATCAAGGTGCCCGATGGTCCGCTGACCTCTCGCCTTCAGAATATTCAGGTGGGCGATGACCTCTTGATCGGGGAGAAGGCCACTGGCACCCTGGTGATTGACGACCTAAAGCCTGGCAAGCATCTCTACTGTTTTTCGACCGGTACTGGTCTGGCGCCGTTCATGAGCATTATTCGTGACCCCGAGACCTATGAGCGGTTTGAGAAGGTGGTCCTGATCCATGGCGTCCGTCTGGTCAGTGAACTGGCTTATGGCGACTATCTCAAAAACGACCTACCCAATGATGAGTTTCTGGGCGAACTGGTCCGTGACCAGTTGATCTACTACCCAACGGTCACCCGGGAAGCTTTCCGCCATACAGGCCGTCTAACCACTGCCATTGAATCTGGTCAGCTCTTTCAAGACATTGGCCTTCCCCCGCTGGATCCTGCGGTTGACCGCGCCATGATCTGCGGCAGCCCGGCCATGCTCAAGGAAACCGCAGAGATGCTAGAGGCCCGAGGCTTTGTGGTCTCACCCGGACTGGGTCAGCCTGGCGACTATGTGATTGAACGAGCCTTTGTGGAACGTTGATCCCCGGTGTATGAATAGCTGCGGAGATCTCGGATGAGTGAGACCGAGGGTCCGCCAAACTACATCACGACCTGGGGCTACGCTCGATTGCGTCGTGAACTGCAGGACCTGGTCACCAAGGTCCGTCCAGAGGTGACCCAGGTGGTCTCTTGGGCTGCTTCGAATGGCGACCGATCCGAGAACGGTGACTACCTGTATGGCAAGAAGCGTCTGCGTGAGATTGATCGCCGCATTCGCTTTCTGACCAAGCGACTGGAGAAGGCCGTGGTGGTCGATCCGCTGGTTCACCAGGGCAAAGACCAGGTGTTCTTCGGCGCTCGTGTCAGTTTTCTGCGCAACGATACAGAGCCCGAAGAGACGGTCACCATCGTGGGACAGGACGAGGTCGAACCCCTGCAAAGACATGTCAGCTGGGTGTCGCCAGTGGCGCGGGCCCTGCTCAAAGCACGTGAGGGCGATGAGGTGCTGCTGCGCAGCCCTTCTGGAGAGGATCGCCTGTTGATAACCCAGGTGGTTTATGACAGAGTGGTCCTCAATGACGACCATCAAACCCAGCGCAGCTGACCAAGATTTTCAGAATTGGGTAAACCGCTCGTCGACCCTGTCCCGAGAGCCGTCGCCCACTGTCGTACCCACTGACCAATCGACCCCGTCTTTTGCCGACCAGTTGGCGCTGGCCAAAACCGATGTGAATGCCCAGGCGCACGCTTCTGCCAGTCCCGCTTCAACTCCCCATGCAACAACCCCCGTTGCCTTGTCAGCGACCTACATCCCCAGCACTGGCCAGGGTGATGACAAGAATGTCCACCATCGGCTGCCCGATGGCAGGCCGGTCACCTATGACGACATTCGTCGTGCGGTGGCAGAAGGCCGAGGAGACGAGGACGTCTCTCCCTACTTTACTGGCCAGACCAATGCCCAGGCGCTGGCTGCTCGCGGCTTCTCTGAGACGATCGAAGCAGCGCCGAGGCTTGTTGGGGGCGTGGCGGCTGTGGCTACCCGTTCTTGGCTGTCTCTGTTGAGTTCTATTACCGACACCTTTGGCTTTGGCGATAAGATTCGCACGGCCATGGCCGACGAGGCGACCAAGACCAAATCCAAGTCGCTGGATGATTCGTCGCGTTAGGCGGTGAAGTCGGCCAGGATGGCGGCCACGCTGGGGCGCTGAAGTCTCACGCGGAGTTCATCGCGCAGTCGTTGGCTCTGCACACGCCTGGAATCCTGCATAAAGCTCATCATCATCGGGCTCACACGCCCTTGTTTGACCAAGTCCTCTAACTCTGGCCTGCTGATGCGTTTGGGCAGCGGTAGACCCAGGTGTTGGGCGACCGTGTCAAAGTAATCTCCCATCTTCAGGTGGTCTGGCATGACCGCATTGGTCACACGTGCGGGTCGGCCATGCCAGAGGGCCTTCCAGCAAATCTGTGCCAGGTCGTCGGCATCGATGTGATTGGTGTAGACATCATCGTCAGGCAGCAGGGCTGGCATCCCCGCTCGCAGCCGTTCAATCGGCAGACGCTCTGGCCCCGAGATGCCGGGCACTCGCAGCACATGAAAGCCCAGG
>JBMSJG010000194.1:0-2465 GCA_049418645.1 Burkholderiaceae bacterium
CATTGGCTTAGAAGGATGCGCCGCCGCTCTTGGTCAGGTGCTTGACGGCCGCACCGATCTCATCCTCCGAGAATTGTCCGCCAGCCTGGGCGGGCATGGCACCCTTGCCCTTCAATACGGACGTGAGCAAGGCTTGATAGCCCTTGGAGATTCGGGGGGCCCAGGCAGCCTTGTCTCCAAACTTGGGTGCGCCCAGCACACCGGCTGCGTGACAGGCGGCACATTGCGCCTTGTAGACGGCTTCAGCCGAGGCGGGTTTTTTGGGGCCTGCACCACCGGGAGCTGCAGCAGCCACCAGCCCCGTTGCGGGCTCTGTGGAGACCTTGCCAACTGGCTTGATGCGCTCGGCTGTGGCCTCTGGGGTAAACGCAGAGCTACCGGCACCTGGCTTGGTTCCCGCGCCAACGTATTTGACCAGGAGGACGATCACCACAATGGGAACCAGGAATCCAAGCACAACCGCAACGATGAGTTGTTTGGGGGTTTTGATGGGGCTTTCGTGTCCGCTCATATATACCTTTGTCGATAAGAATGGTGTGGTTGCGCGTATTATAGTGGGCTTGCCTTTGCCCGCGTCTGTAGCTCAGTGGATAGAGTATTGGCCTCCGAAGCCAAGGGTCGCAGGTTCGATTCCTGCCAGACGCGCCAGTTGCGCCAGTTCAAATTGAATGGTTTTTGCCGGATCGCCGATCTCCCATGCTCGTCTCACAGCGTCAGTCTCTCGCCCGCCTCCTGTTTGATGTGGTCTCGGCCATGGCCCAGAGTCGGTCGATATCACTGCCCATCCGCATAGAGGACGTGGAGGCCAGCCTCCAGAGACCCAAACAGGCTGATCATGGGGACATCGCCACCGGCATCGTGATGCGCCTGGCCAAACCGCTCGGCAGCTCACCACCAGTCCTGGCCCAAGAGCTGGCCAAGGCCATCTGCCAGGCGGACCAGCAGAACCTGCTGGCCAGTGCTGAGGTGGCTGGGCCTGGTTTTATCAATTGTCGGCTGACCCAAAAGGCGCGGACGGCCGTGGTGGCCGAGGTCTTGCGAGACCCGGAGGTGTTTGGTCGCAAGCCGACCCAGCCTGACTTGTCTGCCTTGCTGGAGTTTGTGTCTGCCAACCCCACAGGCCCCCTGCATGTTGGGCATGGCCGCCAGGCGGCCCTTGGTGACGCCCTGGCCAATCTGCTGGCCAGCCAAGGCTGGCGTGTTCACCGAGAGTTTTATTACAACGATGCGGGTGCCCAGATTCACAACCTGGCACTGTCGGTGCAGGCCAGGGTAAGGGGCCTGGGACCCGAAGATCCGAGCTTCCCAGCAGATGGCTATCGCGGTCAGTACATTGAGGATATTGCCCAGGCTTATTTACGACAAGAGACGGTTCGAGCCGATGACGGCGAGCCAGTGGTTGCCAAGGGCGACCCCGATGACCTGGAGGCTATTCGTCAGTTTGCAGTCATGAGCCTGCGTCACGAACAAGATTTAGACCTTCGAGCTTTTGGTGTGAAGTTTGATCAATTCAGCCTGGAGTCTGCGCTCTACACCGAGGGTCATGTTCAGTCGGTCGTCGATCGATTGGTGGCCAATCGGAGTGCCTATGAGCAGGATGGCGCCTTGTGGCTTCGCTCCACTGATCATGGCGATGACAAAGACCGCGTGATGCGCAAGACAGACGGCGGCTATACCTACTTTGTCCCCGATGTCGCCTATCACGAGCAGAAGTTTTTACGCGGCTTTCACAAGGCCATCAACATTCAGGGATCCGACCACCATGGCACGATTGCCAGGGTGCGCGCTGGCCTTCAGGCGCTGAATATTGGAATTCCCAAGGACTTTCCTGACTACGTTCTCCACAAGATGGTGACGGTGATGCGGGGGGGCCAAGAGGTCAAGATTTCCAAGCGCGCTGGCAGCTATGTCACTTTGCGGGACTTGATTCAATGGTCTGGTGAAATTCGAGATGAATCTGGCCAGCCCCAAGGCTTTGACGAGCAACGTGGGCGAGATGCAGTCCGTTTTTTTCTGATCTCTCGCAAGGCTGATTCGGAGTTCGTCTTCGATGTTGATTTGGCCCTTTCGAGGTCGGATGAGAATCCGGTCTATTACATCCAATACGCCCATGCTCGAATCTGCAGTGTGCTGTCGCAGGCCGGCATGACCATGGCACAGGCGATGACTTGGGGCCAGTCCTTGGGCGATCAGGACTTGGTCCAGCGTCTGTCGACGCTGATCGAGCGGCAAGAGATGGACCTAATGGCGAGACTCTCCGACTATCCGGCCCTGCTCGCCCAGCTGGCCCAGGAATTGGCCCCCCATGGACTGGCTTATTACTTGCGAGACCTGGCCGCTGATTTGCACGGCTTTTACAATGCCCAGCGCATTTTGGTGGACGACCCACCAATTCGAGAGGCTCGACTGCTGCTCCTGCTGGCCACGGCGGGCGTCATGCGCTCCGGTTTGGGCATTTTGGGCGT
>JBMSJG010000195.1:0-2434 GCA_049418645.1 Burkholderiaceae bacterium
GACCTGATGGCCGCCATGATGGAGCAGAAGATCGGTCACCCCAAGGCCGGTGCCAACACCGCCTGGGTCCCCAGTCCAACGGCCGCCACCCTGCATGCCATTCACTATCACAAGGTCAGCGTGGCAGCGGTTCAGCAGGAGCTGGAGAAGATCGATGCCAATGCCGAGCGCGAGACCATTCTGACCGGTCTGCTGACGGTACCGGTCGTGGCCAAAGCCAATTGGACCGATGCCGAGAAGCAGCAAGAGCTCGACAACAATGCCCAGGGCATTCTGGGTTATGTGGTTCGCTGGATTGACCAGGGTGTGGGCTGCTCCAAGGTTCCCGACATTCACAACGTGGGCTTGATGGAAGACCGAGCCACGCTGCGCATTTCCTCGCAACACATGGCCAACTGGCTGCACCATGGGGTGGTGACCCAAGAGCAGGTCAGGCAGACCTTCGAGCGCATGGCCGCTGTGGTGGATGGCCAGAACGCTGGTGACCCGCTCTACAAAAAGATGTCAGGCAACTTTGCGACCAGCATGGCCTATCAGGCGGCCTGCGACCTGGTCTACAAGGGCAAGGAGCAGCCCAGTGGCTATACCGAGCCCCTGTTGCATGCCTGGCGTCTAAAGGTGAAGGCCGCCTAAGCGCCAGTTCTGTAAAGCGCTTCTCTTGACCGACATTCTGTCGATTACCGGGCCGATCTTTTTATTGATCGGCCTTGGTTTTTTGGCGACTCGTTTTGGCCTGTTTGGTCGTGACGAGATTCGCTTCTTTGGCCGCTATGTCTTGTTGATCACGCTGCCGGCCATGCTGTTTTATGGTCTGGCCACGCGGTCGTTTGCCGAGGTACTGCGGCTGGATTACCTGGCGGCTTACGCGGCAGGATCTGCCCTCATGTTTGCGATGGGCTTCGTCTACGCCCGTTGGGTCAGAGGACACACCGTGACACTGGCCAGCTATGTGGCAGCGGGCATGTCCTGGTCCAACAGCGTCTACATTGGCTATCCGATTCTATATTTGTCTCTGGGGTCGATCGCGGGTGTGGTGCTGGCCATGAACCTGCTGATCGAACTCACCCTGATGTTCATCCTGTTGCAGGTTTTTGCCGAAATGGGTCGCGAGAAGACGTCGTTGGTCTCGGAGCCCATCTGGCTGGTCGTAGGCAAACGCTTGGGCAGCAACTCAGCGATCTGGGCCATTGCCCTGGGATTCGCCAGTTCACTCTCCGGTCTCGCGCCACCTGGGCCGGTGATGAAGGCGATTGAACTGGTGGCCACATCGGGCGCGGCGCTGGCACTCTTCACCATTGGAGGCACCCTGGTGGGCATGAAGGTCTCGGGCCTGCGAGGAGTGATCGCCGAGACTGTGCTGGCCAAGCTCTTGCTTCATCCCATTGTGGTGGCCGTGGTGGTGATCTATCTGCTACCGATTGCCGACAGCACCTTGGCCAAGGCGGCGATTCTGTCTGCCTGTGTGCCTGTTTTTAGCATCTACCCCATCCTGGCCCAGCGGCATCGCCTAGAGGAGGTCTGCGCGGCGTCCACTCTGGTGGCGACGGTCTTGTCGTTTGTGACGCTCTCGATCAGTCTGGCCATTGTGCTGCGCTAGCCAGGCGCTACCAGAGGGCTTAGAGGTAGCGCTCTAGTTCCAGAATGTCATCTGGAAACATCTCACGCAATTCGATCTGGCGCAGAATGCCGGCCCGATCGATCACGAACAATTGGGGGAGGCCTTTGCGCTGCTGGTAGATGGCGTGCCAGACCGGGTCGGCCAGGCCTGCTGCAAAGGCATAGCCATGGTCTTTCATGTAGTCCTGGGCATCGGCCAGTTTCTTGTCGATGCTTACCGTCACCACGTCGAGTCCGCGGGCCTTGTGTTTGCGGTAGAAGGCATCTAACAGTGGGTTCTGCTTTTTGCAAAAGGGGCATTTGGTGTGCCAGAACTCGATGATCAGAACCCGACCCGCGTGGCTGTCAAAGCGGTGGGTCTGGCCCGAGAGCAAGGGCAGGGGCGGCAGTTGTGCTGTCTGACCAATGACCCAAGTGGGCGCCTTGACCGGACTCGCTGAGCTGGCTGTGGCCTGGGCCATGGCTGGCGAGGAGGCAGACAGGGCCAGTGCACTGAGCAGACCCAGACAGAGGTGACGTTTGTTGGTTTGGATGGCCATGGCCGTGTGCAGTGTTCTATGGCGTGCTGATCAGCGACGCTTTCGCCCCACAACCCAGCCGGACAGAAAACCCAGGGCGAAGATCAGTATCCAGCCGATGACCATTATTCGGACTTTCCGCCGGTACAAGAGCCATCGTTAAACCACAGCGACTGGGCCTGGGCACGCCATTTCTCGAGCTCGGCTCGATCGGGACTGCCGGCTTTTGACTCTGTTTCAACTGCAGCAGTTGCTGCGGTGGCGGGAACGACGGCCGCCTGTTCTACAGGCTGGGGCTT
>JBMSJG010000196.1:0-2422 GCA_049418645.1 Burkholderiaceae bacterium
CGGTAGATGGCCTGGGCCAGGGGGTGGTGGTTGTGCCGCGTCAGAGCCGCCAACAGTGGCCAATGGTCTTGGCTGGTCGAGACAATCTGCGCATCAGCCGGCTGGGTTAGCGTTCCGGTCTTGTCAAAGACCACATCGGTCAGGCGCCAACTGGTCTGAATCACAGAAGGATTGGCGAGCACAATGCCGCGCTCCAATAGCCCCGCCAAGGCCGCTGCATAGGCTGCAGGGCCTGCAACCGACAAGGCGCAGGGACAGGAGACGACCAGCACGGCCACCAGCGTTGGCAGCCAGACTTCAACCGGATGACCCAGCCAAAGATGAACCCCGAGGACCATGACAGCCAGACTCAAGAGGCCCACTGTGAAATGAGCCGCCACCCGGTCAGCCCATTGGGTCCACTGGGGTCTTTGTGCCGCAGCCTGCTCCGCGAGCTGTGAAAGCCTGGCCAGCGAACCCGCGGCGGCATCGGTCAGCACCCGAGCCCGGACGTTCACGCCCAGGTTGATCGCACCCTCCGGGCAGCGCTGGCCGACTGCGAGACTCACAGGAGTCAGTTCGCCCGTTAGTGATGAGAGATCTAGTTCGGTGCCGTGGTCCATCAGCTCTGCATCGGCGGCGAAGGCCTGGCCGCTGGCCACCGAGATCACGTCGCCTGGCTGCAACTGCCAGGCTGGCACCTGTCCGGCCTGCGGTGTGACCCGGTTGGCCAGCAAGGGGGTCTGCAGGGCCATGCGCTCACGCTTGGCCAGGGCGCGTTTGGTGATGAGCTGCTCGATGGAACGAGCCCCCAGCACAAAGAACAGGAACATACAGACCGAGTCATAGTAAACGTGTCGAGACTGCATCCAAGAGGCGGTTAGGCTGCCGACGAAAGCCAGCAGCAGGCCAATCGAGATCGGCACGTCCATGTTGACCTGCCGCAGTCGAATGGCGCGAAGGGCTGAGGAGAAAAACGGAGCGCCGGCATAGAGCAGGGTGGGCAGCGTGATCACCAATGCCGCCAGCCTGAGCATGACGATGGTGCTGGGCTCCAAGTCATCAAAGGCGGTGTACTCCGGTGTGGCCAGCATCATCACCTGGGCCGCCGCCAGTCCAGCGACGAAGAGTCTGCGGTTATTGGTGCGGGTCTGGGCCTGACGCTGGGCCTCCAGCGCTGTCGAGCCGATTGGCAACATGGCATAGCCATAGGTCAGCAGGATCTGTCCCAGTGTCTTGAGATTGGTGAGGCTTGGTTGCCAGCGCAGGGTGAGTCGAGCGCTGGTTGCATTGGCCTGGGCCGATAGAACGCCTGGCTGTCCATGGAGCACCCTCTCGATGAGCCAGGCACAGGCTCCGCAGCGCAGGCCTTCGATGGCCAAGGTGGCGCTTGAGATGACGCCGGCGTTGCCCGCTGTTGAACTGGTCCGCACATGCCTGGCGGCCCAGGCGGGATCCTCAATCAGGCTGGCCCAAGGCGAGAGCTTTTCCAGCATCTGCTGGTCCACACCGGTGACCGTTCGCTGTCTGTAATAGACCTGTGCACCGGCATCCACAATGGCCTGGGCCACCGCCTGGCAGCCCAGGCAGCACATGGGCTGGTCGGTGCCGTCTATGCGAGTAGTCCAGTTGGTGTTGGCTGGCACCGGTTCGCCGCAGTGAAAGCAGCGCAGGCTAAGAGGTCTGTCGGTCTGCATGGCTCAGACGGATCAGTGGGGCGTGATACAAAAGGCGTCGAGCCATGGCACCGAGACCACCTGCAGACCGCGGGCCACTCCCCAGAGTCCAAAGACGATCATCAGCCAACCCATGGCCATGCGAAAGCGATCGCCGCGGATCAGTCGAGCCAGTTGGGAGGAGGCCATGGCGGCGATCCAGAGTGCTGGGATGGTCCCAAGGCCGAAGGCGACCATCCATAGAGCGCCGGACTTTGAAGACCCGGATACGGCGGCAGTGACCAGCATGCTCGTGGTGAGGCCACAGGGCAGCCAACCCCAGAGCAGTCCGGCTCGCAGACTACGAAGCCAGTCCATCCAGATGGGTGGCGCTGGCAAGACCCCATCAAATCGAACCGGCACCAGGGTCTTCTGCGCCAGCGGCGCGATGAACTGCCAGACGATCTGACCCATACGCTCCAAGACCAGAATGGTGCTCGAGACCCTGGCCAAGTGCAGGCCCAGGCCAATGAGCAGCAGGTTGGCCAAGACCATGGCCAAACGCTGTGTGACCTCAACGGGTCCCAGACTTAAGAAGAATCCACCAAAGCCGCCTGCGATGAGTCCCATCAGTCCGTAACTGCCCACACGACCCAATTGCCAGATGAGCATCTGCAGGCCATCGGTCCATCGACCACCACGTGTGTTTTGGCCAGCGGCAATGGCCAGACCGCCACACATGGCCAGGCAGTGGGCCGATGACCACAGGCCAATGATCAAGGCAGAAA
>JBMSJG010000197.1:0-2384 GCA_049418645.1 Burkholderiaceae bacterium
GCGCATTAGCGGTTACGATATGCACCTGTAGTGATTCGTTGGGGAGTCGCCAAGTTGGTTAAGGCACCGGATTTTGATTCCGGCATACGAGGGTTCGAATCCTTCCTCCCCAGCCCCTAATCCTCAGACGCGCAAGGCTTTGCAGTGCGTCACTTGCAGACACTTAGAACAGGCCATGGCAGAACGTCTCCCCGTAGGTAACGGTTCAACTGACAGCATCATGCTGTTCACGGGAAACGCCAACCCCAAATTGGCTGCAGATGTCGCAAAAAACCTGTCAATCCACATTGGTCGTGCCAAGGTTGCTCGGTTTAGTGACGGTGAGGCCACCGTCGAGATCCTGGAGCATGTGCGGGGCCGAGACGTATTCATCCTGCAGTCCACCTGCGCACCGGCCAACGATCATCTGATGGAAGTGATGCTCATGGCCGACGCCCTGCGTCGGGCTTCTGCTGCCCGTATTACAGCGGCCATTCCTTACTTTGGTTACGCCCGCCAAGACCGACGAGTGCGCTCGGCTCGCGTGCCCATCAGCGCCAAAGTGATTGCCAACATGCTGCAGGCGGTTGGGGTAGACCGGGTGCTGACGATGGACCTGCATTCGGACCAGATCCAGGGCTTCTTTGATATTCCGGTGGACAACATCTACGCCGCTCCGATCATTCTGGGTGACGTCTGGAAGCACGATTACAAGAACCTGATGGTGGTCTCGCCGGACGTCGGGGGTGTGGTTCGGGCCCGGGCCTTTGCCAAGGAACTCGATGCCGAGCTGGCCATCATCGACAAACGTCGGCCCAAGGCCAACGTCTCAGAGGTCATGAACATCATTGGTGACGTGTCGGGACGAACCTGCCTGATCATGGATGACATGGTCGACACCGCAGGCACCCTGACCAAGGCAGCCGCAGCCCTCAAGGCACACGGCGCCTCCAAGGTCATCGCCTACTGCACCCATCCAGTCTTGTCAGGGGATGCCATCCACCGCGTGGCCAACAGCGCCCTGGACGAACTGGTGGTCACCGATACCATTCCCCTGTCAGCCGAGGCCGCCGCCTGTGGTCGCATTCGGGCCATCACCTGCGCCGGCCTGATTGGCGAGACCATCATCCGGATCGCCAAGTCGGACTCGGTCAGCTCTCTGTTCCTGGAGTAGCCAGACAGTCCTGCAGCCCGCCCGGGAGCTGCCTTCAGACGCCGTTTGTGCTAGAGTTGCGGGCTAACCTTTAGGCTGGTCGCGGCTTAGAGGCCCATTCATCTATTTTTTGCGGAGTGCGCTATGAAGTTTTCCACCACCAAAGTGGTCGCCACCCGCCGTTCGACACAGGGTTCGAGTGCGAGCCGCTTCCTGCGTCGTAATGGCAAACTGCCAGGCATTGTCTATGGCGGTAAAGGTGAGGCCGTGTCCATCGAGATGGACCACAACCCAATTCTGCTGGCCCTGAAGGTTGAGTCTTTCCACTCATCCATTCTGGATCTAGAAGTCGACGGCAAGTCCGAGCAGGTGCTGCTGCGCGACTTCCAGATGCACGCCTACAAGCCCCTGGTTCTGCACATCGATTTTCAGCGCGTTGACGCCAACACGGCCCTGCACACCAAGGTGCCCCTGCACTTTGTTGGCCAGGAGGCATGCCCCGCCGTCAAACTCGATGGCGCCGTGATCAACCACGTGCTCAACGAAGTCGAGGTCAGCTGCCTGCCCAAAGACCTGCCCAGCTTCATCGAAGTTGATTTGTCTGGCCTGACCATTGGTCATTCCATTCACATCAACGACATCAAGCTGCCAGCCGGCGTGACCATCGTGCTGCACGGTCAGGACAACCCTGTGGTGGCCACCGCCGCCAAGGTGGGTGGCTCGGCTGCTGACGACGCTGCTCCGGCAGCTGGTGCCCCCGCGGCCCCGGCAGCCTAACCCCATGTCGCCTGACTGGGCCCGTTCATGATGGCGGGCCCAATCGTCTAAGCGACCTGAATGGGCTCATGATGCAGACATGTCTTACATGTTTGTCTCGTGGGCCCAAATTTTTTAAGGTCTCTCGGCCACAATAAAGCATGCCCATTCGCGCCATCATCGGCCTGGGGAATCCAGGCCCTCAATACGAGGCCACTCGCCATAACGTGGGATTTTGGCTGGTCGATGCCCTTGCGCGCCAACAGGCCTGCAGCTGGCAGCGTGAGCAGAAATTTCAGGCCGAGGTGACCAAGCCTTCGGCTGGACCCGCAGCAGGATGCTGGCTGGTCAAGCCACAGACCTTTATGAACCGCTCTGGTCTGGCGACTGCGGCCCTGGCTCAGTTTTATCGGCTCGCGCCAGAGGAGCTGCTGGTGGTCCACGACGAGTTAGACATTGCCCCGGGCGAGATTCGACTCAAGCAGGGTGGCGGTCA
>JBMSJG010000198.1:0-2383 GCA_049418645.1 Burkholderiaceae bacterium
ATGCTCACCCTCAATGGCCTGTGTGCGGCCAACGGGGTGATTATTCCCATGCAGTGTGAGTACTTTGCTCTCGAGGGTCTGTCGGACCTTGTGAACTCAATCAAGCGGGTCCATGCGGGGCTGAATAAACGTCTGCAGATTATCGGGCTGTTGCGAGTCATGTTTGATCCGCGGATGACCTTGTCGCAGCAGGTTAGCGAGCAATTGGAGCGTCATTTCGGGCAGCAGGTGTTTCAGACGGTCATACCGCGAAATGTGAGGCTTGCCGAGGCCCCCAGCCACGGCCTGCCCGGCGTACTCTACGACCCCAGTAGCCGGGGCTCTCAGGCCTATCTGGCCTTTGCCCAAGAGCTGATAGATCGATTGAGTTTGTTACCGAAGAAGGCAATGTGATGAAGAAAAAAGGATTGGGCCGAGGACTGGAGGCGCTGCTCGGCACTGGTGGGGCCAACCCGCTGACCACCGAGGTAGACCAGCTGCCCCTGTCACAAATTCAGGCAGGGCAGTATCAGCCCCGCCAGTCTATGGACAGCCAGGCCTTGCAGGAGTTGGCGGACAGCATTCGGGCGCAGGGCGTCATTCAGCCGATTGTGGTCCGACGCCTGGGCCGAACCGGTGGACCAGCCTACGAGATCATTGCCGGGGAGCGGCGTTTTCGGGCGGCTCAGATGGCCGGCCTGGCCCAGGTGCCCGTTGTGATCAAGTCAGCAGACGATCAGTCTGCCCTGGCCATGGCCTTGATTGAAAACCTGCAGCGCCAGGACCTCTCAGCCTTGGAAGAGGCCCAGGGGATTGCCCGTTTGATCAACGAATTTGGGCTGACCCACGAGCAGGCGGCTCAGGCTGTAGGACGCTCGCGCAGCGCGACCACCAACCTGCTTCGGCTGTTGAGCTTGCCCGAGGCGATTCAGCAGCATCTGCGAGATGGCCTCCTGGAGGCCGGCCATGCCCGGGTCTTGCTTGGTTTGCCTGCTGCTGCGGCAAAGGCTCTTGCGCAGATGGCCGTCGCCCAGAAATTGTCGGTGCGTGAGGTGGAAGCCCGGGCCAGGCGCCTGGCCTTGTCAGACCCCAAATCAACCGGAAAGGCGAGCAAGACCGGCAAAAGCCAGACGGGATCAGGCCAGGCTGATTGGGACCGGATGCAAGAGGACTTGGCCGATGCCTTGGGGCTGACGGTTCGACTCACGCCCAAGGGCAGGACCGGTGGCGGCGAGCTGAGAGTCCAGTTCTCAAGCCCGGATGAGTTTCAGGGTTTGTTGGAGCGACTGATGCCGGACCGGGCCGGACATTGAAGAGGCTGTCTTTTTTGACAGGCATCGGTCAAACGCACTACACTTGCCGGGCTTTACCAACGGTCGGAACGGGTTTTCCCTGAGAGCCATGGTTTGGTTTGTAGCCTTTCAGGCGGGTGTTGGCCTTGTTCTTGCGTTAGCGATGCTGGCTGTTTTTGGGTCTGGCGTAGCGGGCTCCGTGTTATTTGGCTCGGCCGTGGTCTGGTGTCCGAATCTGATTTTTGCGATTCGGCTGGCGGCCTCCCGTGATCAAGTCGCTGCTGTCTGGCTGTTGGGACAGCTAGCCAAGCTTGGACTGGCGGTACTGCTGCTGATGTTCGCTGCCAAGTTTTGGCCGTCGGTGTCTTGGCCCGGTCTGTTGTCTGGATTGGCTGTAACAGGATTGTCGGTGTTTGTGGGACCTTGGTTTACCAACCGAGCCGAAAGGCGTGCCCACCGTAAAAGAATTGAAGCGTTGTTGAGCCAAACTGAACAACGCGATTCGCAGGTCTGAGTCTGTTGTTAACCGAATCAGGGAGAAGATGAATGGCAGGAAGCGCACCCACCGCTGGTGAATACATCGTTCACCACCTGGGCCATCTGACCAATACCGGCAAGCCTCAGTCGGCCATCATTGACTTTTCCGTCATCAACCTGGACACCCTGTTCTGGTCCATCTCGCTCGGGCTGCTGACGATCTTTGTATTGTGGCTTGCTGCTCGCAAGGCCACCTCCGGGGTGCCTGGTCGCTTTCAAGGCTTTGTTGAAATGGTGGTAGAGCTTGTCGAAGACCAGAGCAAGGGGATTGTTCATGGCAATCGAACCTTCATCGCGCCGCTGGCTCTGACCGTGTTCGTCTGGATTGTGTTCATGAATGCCATGGACCTCCTGCCAGTGGACCTGCCGAGCTTTATTTTTTCGGCCACTGGACTTGACCACTACATCCACTACCACCGAATTGTTGCCACGGCTGACCTGAATGGCGCCATGGGCATGGCCTTGGGTGTTCTGGTGCTCATGCTCTACTACAACATCAAGATCAAAGGCATTGGCGGCTTTGTGCATGAACTGTTCTGCGCACCCTTTGGCAGCCATCCCGCCCTCTGGCTTCC
>JBMSJG010000199.1:0-2383 GCA_049418645.1 Burkholderiaceae bacterium
CTATATTGCAACGCAACAATAATGCACATCGTTTTTAGGATTCTGCCCACCTTTGGTTTGGTGCTCTTGGTCTTTTCGGGTGCCTTTCTGGTGCCTCAACTGATCGCCCTCATCGGAGAAGACGGTGGGCAGCAAGACTTCTGGCTGCCTTTTTGCCTCACGCTGATGTCGGGCCTGATCTGTCTGTTACCGGCCATTCAACACAGGGGCATGCCAGAGCTCAAACCACGTGATGGCATCCTGTTGGTGGTGCTCTGCTGGACTGTGATCCCAGCCTTTGCCGCCATGCCGCTCTATCTTCATTTTTCAGCGGGACCTCAGCCCACGAGCTGGTCATTCGCCTACTTTGAGGCTGTCTCTGGCCTGACCACCACAGGAGCGACCGTTTTTGTGGGGCTGGACCAGTTGCCCTATTCCATCAATTTCTGGCGCTGCTTTCTGCAGTGGCTCGGCGGCATGGGCATCCTGATTCTGGCTGTCGCCATCCTGCCCTTGGTCAGTGCTGGCGCCGGGTCTATTTTCAAGGCCGAGTCGACGGGCCCATTGAAGGAATCCAAACTCACGCCCCGTATCGCCGAGACGGCAAAGGGCCTCTGGGGTGTTTACTGCCTGATCTCTCTGGCCTGTCTCTTGGCCTACTGGGCCGGAGGCATGCCCATTCGGGATGCCTGGCTGCACATGTTTTCGACCATGAGTCTTGGGGGCCTCTCTAATCACGATGCAAGCTTTGGATTTTTCCAATCCCCCTTGCTCGAGTGGATTGCGGTGTTCTTCATGCTGATTGCCAGTGGTAGCTTTGCCTTGTACTTCGTCGCCCTGATCAAGCGAAAGCCACTGATGATCTTTACCGATCCGGAATGGCGAGGAACGATTGCGCTGTTGCTGCTTTGCAGCCTTGGGATTGCAGTACTCCTGGTGGTCCGCGGGGTCTACGCCGACCCTCTAGAGGCGCTTCGCTATGCCACCTTCAACACGGTATCCATTGGCTCGACCACTGGGTACTCTACGACCGACTACAACCAGTGGCCCGTGTTTGCGCCCGTGCTCATGCTGTTGCTATCGGGTGTGGCCACCAGCGCCGGTTCAACCGGGGCTGGCATCAAGATGGCCCGTCTGGTGATTCTGATGAAGCAGACGCGACGCGAGATCCACCGCATGCTGCATCCCAGGTCCGTCAACCCCCTGACTGTCAACGGTGACATGGTGTCCAATGGCACGATCTTTAGTGTTCTGGCGTTTATGCTGGTCTATGGCGGGACCGTCCTGCTCTTCACCTTTGTCCTGTTGCTCACGGAGTTGCCACTAGATACCGCCTTTAGTGCAGTCGTCGCCTGCGTGAACAACATGGGTCCGGGTCTTAATGAGATTGGTCCGGCTGGCAACTATTCCAGCTTCACAAGCTTTCAGGCCAATGTCTGCTCGGTTGCCATGATCTTGGGTCGGCTAGAGATGATGTCTTTCCTGGCGATTTTCTCGTTCGAGTACTGGAAAGACTAGACTTTATATAATTTTATATAATATAATTGGCTCATATGAAAACGAGCCAATCAACCAGTCAGACCGATCAACCCCTGGGCCTGTCCGGCCGAATTGCCAGGCGGTTTCTCACCGACCGCATCACCCCGTTGATCGCATTGGCCTTGCTGCTGCTGGGACTCTTTGCCGTCCTGGTGACGCCAAAGGAAGAAGAGCCCCAGATCAATGTGACCATGGCCAATGTGCTGATCCCATTTCCTGGGGCCACGGTGAACGACGTCGAGCAGATGGTCTCGGTCCCGGCGGAGCAGGTGCTCTCCCAGATTCATGGGGTTGAGCACGTCATGTCGGTTTCACAGTCTGGGCTGTCTGTCATCACGGTCCAGTTTGAAGTGGGTGTACCGCGTACCGAGGCTTTGGTTCGTCTGTATGACGTGGTCAATGCCAACCAAGATTGGCTACCCATGGGCCTGGGGACCTTGCCACCGGTGGTCAAGCCCAAGGGCATCGATGACGTGCCGATTGTGGCCTTCACCCTGACCAGCTCCCGAACGGAGAACCAAGCTATCCACCTGGAGCAGTGGGCCCACCAGATCGAATCGGATCTAAAGCGCGTGGCCGGCACCCGCGAGGTGAGAACCATTGGGGCTGCGGGCCGCACCCTCCGCGTTCAGGTCGATCCACGCCGCATGGCGGCCCGTGGCTTTACTCTGTCTGAGATCCATGGCGTGCTGAGCTCAGCCAACGCGGGCAGCCCGGTCGGAGAACTCTTGAGTGGTGAACAGTCGGTCGCTGTCCAGACTGGCCCCTTTATTCAAAACAAGTCGGATGTTGAAAACCTGGTGGTCGGCATTCGTCAGGCCGAGCCGGTCTATCTGCGGGACATCGCACAAGTGACCGATGGACC
>JBMSJG010000200.1:0-2376 GCA_049418645.1 Burkholderiaceae bacterium
TGTCGCGCGGCGAGGCCGAGGCCTTCTACGCCGTTCACAAAGAGCGCCCCTTCTTTAAAGACCTGGTCGACTTCATGGTTTCTGGCCCTGTCATGATCCAGGTCTTAGAGGGTGACAACGCCATCGCCAAGAACCGCGATCTGATGGGTGCGACCGACCCCAAGAAGGCCGAGCCTGGCACCATCCGTGCTGACTTCGCCGACAGCATCGACGCCAATGCGGTTCACGGATCCGACGGCCCTGATACGGCGCGTCAAGAAGTGGCCTTCTTCTTTGCCGGCCTGGCCGTCTACGGCCGCTAAGCGCGCCCGGCGGGAGCGTCGTCTCTAAAGACACACCACGACCAGCATGCAAACCGTTGTGGGCGATCCCGCCAAAACCAACCTTCTGTCATTTGAGCCCGTTGGCCTGACCAACTGGGTCGCGGGCATCGGACAAAAGCCATTCCGGGCCAAGCAGCTGCTCAAATGGCTGCACCAACGCACGGCCACCGACTTCTCGGTGATGACCGACTTGGCCAAGGATTTCCGGGCTCAGCTTGAATCGGTGGCCTGTATTCAGACGCTGCCCATTCTCAAGGACCATCTGTCTGCAGACGGCACCCGAAAGTGGTTGCTGGATGCTGGCCAAAACAACGCCATTGAGACGGTATACATTCCGGAGGACGACCGAGGCACGCTGTGTGTCTCGTCGCAGGCGGGCTGCACGGTAGCCTGCCGGTTTTGTTCAACGGGACACCAGGGCTTCGCCCGCAACCTCACCACCGACGAGATCATCGGCCAGCTGCACATGGCCAACCGCCTGCTCGACACGCCGGTGACCAATGTGGTCATGATGGGCATGGGTGAGCCCTTGCTTAACTTTGACGCGGTCGTTCCGGCTCTGCGGCTCATGCTCGACGACAACGCCTATGGTTTGTCTAGGCGCCGCGTGACGGTCTCTACTTCGGGTGTGGTGCCCATGATGGATCGACTGGCTCAGGCCTGTCCTGTCGCATTGGCCGTGTCGCTGCATGCGCCCACCGACGCACTTCGCGATGACCTGGTGCCCATCAACAAGAAGTACCCTCTGGCCGAGCTCATGGCAGCCTGTCGTCGTTACCTGCAGGTGGCACCGCGAGACTTCATTACCTTTGAGTACGTCATGCTCGATGGGGTAAACGATCAGCCTGAGCAGGCCTGGGCCCTGGTCGACCTGGTGCGCAGCCATGACGTCTATTGCAAGTTCAACCTCATCCCATTCAACCCATTCCCGCAGTCGGGCCTCAAGGCCTCGCCGCGGGCCACCATTCGCCAATTCGCCACGATTTTGTCGGATGCTGGCATCGTGACGACGATTCGCAAGACCCGCGGCGATGACATCGATGCAGCCTGTGGTCAGTTGGCTGGTGAGATCAAAGACAAGACCCAGATCAGTGGGCGCATGGCTGCACAGCGCCAAGAACAACCTGTGCGTTTTCAATCCCGAGGTCGCTCATGACGATGGATGCTGGTCCCATGCCCTGCGGTAGCCTGCCGCGCCGACAGACCCACGGCGTTCGTGTTCAGTGGGCCGACAAAGTGGTTCAGATTGGTGGGGGCGCGCCAGTGGTGGTGCAGTCCATGACCAACACCGACACGGCCGACGCGGTGGCCACGGCCATTCAGGTTCGCGACCTGGCCTTTGCGGGCTCTGAGATGGTCCGAATCACGGTCAACACGCCGGAGGCTGCCCGTGAGGTCGTCGCGATCCGTGAGCAGCTCGACAAGATGAACTGCACGGTGCCGCTGGTCGGTGATTTTCATTTTAATGGCCACAAGCTGCTGACGGAGATCCCCGATTGCGGACTGGCTCTGTCCAAGTACCGCATCAATCCGGGTAACGTCGGCAAGGGCCAGAAACGTGACCAGCAGTTTGGTGCCATGATCGAAATGGCCATGAAAAACAAACGGCCGGTTCGCATCGGGGTGAACTGGGGCAGTCTGGATCAGGCTTTGTTGGCCAGGCTCATGGACGAGAATGCTTCGCGCAGCCAGCCTTGGGATGCCCAGGCGGTGATGCGCGAGGCCCTGGTCACCTCCGCCATCGAGAGCGCCCAGCAGGCCATGGAGTGGGGGCTGTCATCGGACCAGATTGTTCTGTCGGCCAAGGTCTCTGGTGTGCAGGATTTAATCGCCGTTTACCGCGAACTGGCCAGGCGGTCGCAGCACCCCTTGCACCTGGGCCTCACCGAGGCCGGCATGGGCAGCAAGGGCATCGTTAGTTCCACCGCAGCCATGTCTGTTTTGTTGCAGGAAGGCATTGGCGACACCATTCGTGTTTCGCTGACGCCAGAGCCAGGGGGTGACCGTCGCAAAGAGGTGGTCGTGGCCCAAGAGATGCTGCAGGTCATGGGGC
>JBMSJG010000201.1:0-2374 GCA_049418645.1 Burkholderiaceae bacterium
TTTGACTCGATTAACCTGGACCTGATCTATGGCCTGCCGATGCAAACGCCGGAGTCGTTTGCCCGAACGCTCGAGCAGGTCAACAGCCTTCGACCCGATCGCATTGCGCTCTACGGCTATGCCCACCTGCCCAATCGTTTCAAGCCTCAGCGTCGCATCATTGAGGCGGAGCTTCCCACTGGGGCCAACAAGCTGCACATGCTGAGCATGGCCTTGGACACCATGCTGGCGCAAGGCTATGTCTACATTGGCATGGACCACTTTGCGCTGCCCAACGATGCACTGGCCGTGGCCAAGCGTCAGGGGCGTTTGCACCGAAATTTCCAGGGCTACAGCACTCAGCCGGATTGTGATCTGGTGGCGCTGGGGGTATCGGCCATTGGCCGGGTCGGTGCGACCTACAGTCAGAATGCCAAGACCCTAGAGGAATACTATGACGCCCTAGACCAGGGCCGTCTGCCGATCATCAAGGGGATTACCCTCTCGCGAGACGATCTGATTCGGCGATCGGTCATCATGGCCATCATGTGCCAGGGCAAGATTGATTTTGAGTCTTTCCGGCTGGGTCAGCTGGCGGATTTTGAATCGATGTTTGCCAATGAACTCCAACGCTTGACGCCATTGGCACAGGCCGGGCTGGTTGAAATCGATCGGGCTGGTCTCACAGTCACCGAAACAGGCTGGTATCTGGTTCGGGCGATTGCCATGTCGTTTGATGCTTATCTGCAGACCGACCTTGATCGGGCCCGATTCTCGAAGATAATCTGAGGATGTTCGCTTCATTGATGTCCTAGCCAGCGGTGGCCCGCGCGCGTTTGCCCGATCGGCTGGACGATCTGCCACTGGCTTTCGTTGACCTGGAGACGTCAGGGTCAACGCCGACCAAAGACCGCATCACCGAGATCGGCATCGTGACCGTCGATGGCGAGCAGGTCGAGCGATGGAGCAGTCTGGTCAATCCGCATCAGACCATTCCCAGCTTCATCGAAAACCTAACCGGCATTTCCAATGACATGGTCGCCCAGGCGCCCAGCTTCGATGAGCTAGCGCCAGAGGTTCGCCGTCGTCTGCAGGGTAGGGTGTTCGTCGCTCACAACGCTCGATTTGATTATGGGTTTCTCAAGCAGTCTTTTATGCGCACGGGTTATGCCTTCTCGGCGACCACGCTCTGCACCGTGAAGCTCTCGCGGGCCCTGTTTCCGCACGAGAAGAAGCACAACCTCGATAGCCTGATTGCAAGGTTTGATCTGCAGGTCCAAGACCGGCATCGGGCTCTGGCCGATGCCGACCTGATTCACCAACTCTGGGTCAAGCTTCGGACGCAGGTACCGGAGGACAGGCTCCGGGACGCCGTGGTGGATTTGTGTGGTCATCCCAGCCTGCCCTCTAGTCTGGATCCTGCAGTGGCTGAGGAGTTGCCCGAGTCCTGTGGGGTCTATCTGTTTTGGGGCGAGAACGGCGCACCGCTTTACGTTGGGAAATCGAAAAACATTCGCGAGCGGGTCTTTGCCCACTTTGCAGCCGATGTGCATTCGGCCAAGGAGCTGGGACTGAGCCAACAGATCCGCAGCATCACTTGGGAGGAAACGCCAGGCGAGGTCAGTGCCTTGCTGCGAGAAGCCCAGTTGGTCAAAGAGCTCAAGCCCAGTTTTAACCGGCAACTCCGCCTGCAGAAGGGGTTTGCCTCCTTGGCCTTGGGGGCTGCGGATGATGATCCACAGGTGGATGTCGTGACCAGCCAGGATCGCTCGTTTGCAAGAGGCGAGGACCTCCACGGTATTTTCGAGTCGGTCACCGAGGCCAAGCGTGTCCTGCGGCACTTGGCCGATCAGC
The DNA here is from genome assembly GCA_049418645.1 of Burkholderiaceae bacterium. GTDB lineage: Bacteria > Pseudomonadota > Gammaproteobacteria > Burkholderiales > Burkholderiaceae_A > Hahnella. The sequence goes on from JBMSJG010000201.1 coordinate 1,834, forward strand.
ACGAACTCTGCAAGGGCTTGCTGGGGCTGGAGAAGCTGCGCCAGGGTGCAGGCTGCTTTGGCCGCCAATTGCGCAAGTGTCGAGGCGCCTGCCAGGGGCAGGAGTCGCTCAAGGACCATCACCTTCGCCTGAGTCTGGCACTGGTCAAGCTTCGGTTGGCCGCTTGGCCGTTTCAGGGGCCAGCGGTGTTGCGCGAGTCCGACGAGGCTGTCTTGGTGATTGACCAGTGGGCCTACCTGGGCATCGCCAGAAGTGAAGACGAATTGGCTTCTCTGCTGGAGTCGCGTGGAGAGCGTCAGTTTGACCGAGACACCTACCGCATCTTGCAGAAGGTGGCCCGCCGACTACAGCCGATCGGTGTCGGTGCTGCCGGCGAGGGCTGAAGAGTCCTATTTCGCGATGGCGTGGGGGTAGCAGAGCCCGCCGGTGATCTCCAGCGTGGTGCCATTGATGGCCTCGTTTTCGGCACAGTGGGCGATGAGTGAGGCGATCTCGGAGGGCTCGACCAGGCGACCCAGGTGCACGTCTTTGAGGATCGCGG
>JBMSJG010000202.1:0-2363 GCA_049418645.1 Burkholderiaceae bacterium
GATGTTCGAGCCGGGCCTGCTGGTCTTGCTGGTCATTCTCTCGGTCTTTGGATGGATGGGGCTGTCTGATTATGTACGTGCCGAGTTTCTGCGAAACCGCAGCCTCGACTACGTGACCGCAGCGCGGGCCATGGGCCTGTCAGACTGGCGAATCATGACCCGCCACATCCTTCCCAACAGCCTGACACCGGTGATCGCCTTTCTGCCGTTCCGAATGTCGGCGGCGGTCTTGGCGCTGACCAGTCTCGATTTTCTGGGGCTCGGCGTTCCGACCTCGACCGCAAGCCTTGGGGAACTGTTGGCCCAGGGTAAAGACAACCTCGACGCCTGGTGGATTACGGTCTCCACCTTTGGGGTGCTGGTGGCCTTGCTGCTGCTGTTGATCTTTATTGGGGAGGCGCTGCGCGATGCACTCGACACTCGCCGATAACCAGTCTCTGCTGAGGCTGACGGACCTGACGGTTCGGTTTGGGCAAAGGGACGCGGGACCGGCGGCCGTCGAGTCTCTGTCTTTGACCATCGAGCCGGGTGAGAGGCTGGCCTTGGTAGGGGAGTCTGGCTCGGGCAAGACCGTGACAGCCTTGGCTGTGTTGGGTCTGGTGCCCGACGCACAGGTGACGGGTCAGGTGCTCTGGCAGGGTGAAGACCTCTTGGACGCCTCGGCCATGCGACTTCAGTCCATGAGGGGTTCCGAGATCGCGATGGTCTTTCAAGAGCCGATGACGGCCTTGAACCCCCTACTCACAGTCGGTCAGCAGATTGCCGAGGTGTTGGAGACCCACGAGGGTTTGGCGCCGGTCCAGGCGATGCAGCGCGCTGGCGAGCTGATGGAACGGGTGGGCATTGATTCGGCTGAACACGCCGTCATGGCCTACCCGCACCAATTGTCGGGTGGCCAGCGTCAGCGGGTTTTGATTGCCATGGCACTGGCCTGTCGCCCAAAACTGTTGATTGCAGATGAACCCACCACTGCTCTGGATGTGACCCTGAAGCAGCAGGTCTTGGATCTCTTGCTCGACTTACAGCGCGAGACAGGCATGGCGATTCTGATGATTACCCATGACCTACCCATGGTTCGCCGATTTGCCCAGCGAGTTGCTGTTATGCAGACGGGGCGTCTGGTGGAGGTGAAAGAGACGGCGGCCTTGTTCTCCGCGCCCGAGCAGCCCTATACCAAACAGCTCATTGCGGCCGAGCCAGTCCCCTTGGTGGGCCCCGCTCAAAAGGGCCCGATCATGGTTGAGGTTCGCCAGCTCCAGTGTTCCTATGCCATCGGGGGCAGTTGGTTCAGACCACGTTATCGGTCGGTGGTCAATGGCGTGAGCTTTGTAGCGACCAAGGGCGAGACCCTCGGCATTGTTGGGGAGTCTGGCTCTGGGAAGACCACCCTGGGGCTTGCACTCTTGCGACTCTCCAGTGCGTTGGTCAAAGGCCAGATCCGGCTGGACGACCACGACATCCTTGGGCTTACCTCTAAAACGCTTCGTGGGTTGCGTCGAGATTTTCAGGTGGTTTTTCAGGACCCCTTCAGCGCCTTGTCCCCCCGTCAAACCGTTGCCCAAATTCTGGAGGAGGGGCTGTTGCTGCATGCCCCTCAGCTCGACTCATCTGTTCGGCGGCAGCGCTGTGAACAGGCCCTGTTAGAGGTGGGCATGCCCATCGAGGCCTTGGGGCGATACCCACATGCCTTCTCTGGCGGTCAGCGTCAGCGAATAGCCATTGCGCGGGCCCTGATTGTCGAGCCCAAGCTACTGCTGCTAGACGAACCCACCAGTGCGCTGGATTTGTCGGTTCAAAAGCAAATTCTTGAGTTGCTGGTCAGTCTGCAGCGGGCCAAAGGTTTGACCTATGTCTTGATTTCGCATGATTTGGCCGTCATGCGCGCCATGGCCCATCGCGTTTTGGTTATGCGGCATGGCAACATAGTGGAATTTGGTGCGACCGAGCACGTGCTGCAAAGGCCAAGACAGCCTTACACCCAGAATCTGCTCGACGCCGCCTTTCCAACTGAAAGACTTGGCCACCTGACGGCCTAGGAGGCAGCATGCTCATGGTGTTTTGGACGAGGGTCTTTCTGACCCTCGCAGGATTGTTTGGGGCAATGGCGGTAGCGGTCTCCGCGGCAGCGGCCCACATGCTGGTCGGCCTGCTCGAACCAGACCAATTGGACTGGGTGAAGACCGCCAGTTCTTATCAGATGATCCATGCGGTGGCCTTGTTTGGCTGCGCTGCCATGGTTAATTTCTCTCGATTTCGTGTCGGGGTCACCCTAGCGGGCATCTGCTTTGTCATGGGGACTGTGTTCTTCAGCGGAAGCCTGTATGCCATGGTCTACACCGGTCACAAGGCCTTCGCGGCCGTCA
>JBMSJG010000203.1:0-2340 GCA_049418645.1 Burkholderiaceae bacterium
ACGGCAAGTCACTGAACAACGAGCTGGACGTCGTGGAAGGCATGCAGTTTGACCGTGGCTACCTGTCGCCCTACTTCATCAACAACCCCGAGAAGCAAGTGGCCCTGCTGGACAACCCCTTCATTCTGTTGCACGACAAGAAGGTCTCCAACATCCGTGAGCTGCTGCCCGTTCTGGAGCAAGTGGCCAAGGCTGGCCGTCCCCTGCTGATCGTGGCAGAAGACGTCGAGGGCGAGGCCCTGGCCACCCTGGTGGTCAACAACATCCGCGGCATCCTGAAGACCGTTGCTGTCAAGGCCCCAGGCTTTGGCGACCGTCGCAAGGCCATGCTCGAGGACATGGCCATCCTGACCGGCGGCACCGTGATCTCGGAAGAGACCGGCATGACCCTGGAGAAGGCCACCCTGGCTGAACTCGGCCAGGCCAAGACAGTCGAGATCGCCAAAGAGAACACCACCATCATCGATGGCGCCGGTGACTCCAAGGCCATTGAGGCTCGCGTCAAGCAGATCCGCGTTCAGATCGAAGAAGCGACCAGCGACTACGACAAAGAGAAGCTGCAAGAGCGCGTGGCCAAACTGGCCGGCGGTGTTGCCGTGATCCGCGTGGGTGCTGCCACCGAAGTCGAGATGAAAGAGAAGAAGGCCCGCGTCGAAGACGCGCTGCACGCGACCCGCGCTGCCGTCGAAGAGGGCATCGTGGCAGGTGGTGGTGTTGCCCTGCTGCGTGCTCGAGCTTCTGCCAAGGTCAAGGGTGACAACCCCGACCAGGAGGCTGGCATCAAGATCGTCATGCGCGCAGTGGAAGAGCCCCTGCGTCAGATCGTGGCCAACTGCGGTGACGAGCCCAGCGTGATCGTCAACAAGGTTCTGGAGCTCAAGGGCGCCCAGGGCTACAACGCTGCCTCCAGCGAGTTCGGTGACATGCTCGAGATGGGCGTGGTCGACCCCACCAAGGTCACCCGCACCGCTCTGCAGAACGCCGCCTCCGTGGCCGGTCTGATGCTGACCACCGACTGCATGATCGGTGAGCTGGCCGAGGACAAGCCTGCCGGTGGCATGCCTGGTGGCATGGGCGGTATGGGTGGCATGGGCGACATGGGCATGTAATCGCCCACGGCCCAACTGGTGGGGCCCCATGCCCCACCGGCGCGCCAACATCCCGGCTCTGGCCTCGCGTCACAGCCGGGATTTTTTATGGGCTCGCATGTCAGAATGTGCCCCATGACTTTCATAGAACGCTGCCGAACTGCATGGAAACAGCAAGACAGCCTGCTCTGCGTGGGACTGGATCCGGAGCTCAGCAGACTCCCGACTGCGCTAAAAGGAATGGGCAGCCCCCTGGACCAAGTGCGCGCGTTTTGCATCGGCGTGGTTCAGGCCACAGCTGACCAGGCCTGTGCCTTTAAACCCCAGATCGCCCACTTCGCGGCCCTTGGCGCCGAGTCGGTGTTGGCTGAGGTCTGCCACCACATCAAACAGCACCATCCCCATCACATACTCATCCTGGACAGCAAACGGGGTGATATTGGTTCGACTGCGCAGCACTATGCCAGCGAAGCCTATGATCGCTACCTCGCTGATGCCGTCACGCTCAACCCCTACATGGGCACCGACAGCCTGCAGCCCTTTTTGGATCGCACAGACAAGGGCATCTTCGTCCTGTGTCGCACGAGCAACCCGGGCGGCGATGAATTCCAGATGCAGACTCTGGCCAGTGGCGAGAGACTCTTTGAGAGAGTCGCCACAACAGCGCAGCAGAAATGGAACACCAAGGGACAGGCTGGTCTGGTCGTTGGGGCCACCTATCCCAGTGAGGTTGCGAGGGTGCGGGCACTCGCGCCAGACCTTCCATTGCTCGTACCAGGTATTGGGGCTCAAGGCGGTGACCTGGAGGCAACAGTCGCTGCCGGCCTGACCGCCTCGCAGACGCCAGCAGGCTTGTTCATTAACTCCTCGCGGGCCATCCTCTACGCCAGTGCAGGCGATGACTGGCAGCAGGCCGCTCAGAACGAGGCGCACCGCACGCGACTGGCGATCGCCCAGGCCGCTCGTCAAAGGCCTTCGGCCTAACGAGAGTTGATATGAGCCAAGTGCACACCCCAGCCGGTGACATGTCACCCGCTCTGATGTCCAGAGCCGGTGGCGCCATCGGGGCTTGGGCCCTGCTGGCCAAAGAAATTCGCCGCTTCACCAAGGTCTCTGTCCAGACCATCCTGGCGCCAGTGGTCTCCTCCATGCTCTTTCTGGTGATCTTTGCCTTCTTACTAGAGGGTCGCCTCGAGCCATTCCCAGGTGTGAGCTACAGCCAATTCCTGGTGCCGGGTCTGGTCATGATGAC
>JBMSJG010000204.1:0-2333 GCA_049418645.1 Burkholderiaceae bacterium
GGCAGCTTGTTGGCCTTGCGAATCATGACAAAAGGCTTACCTGTCAGGCGGGCCAGGGCTGTTCCAAAAATGAACCCGCGTGAATCAATACCGGCGATGACGTCATAGTCAGATTGCGCGAACTGATCGTTGAGTAGGTCGAGAGCCTTGGAAAAGGCAGCAGGGTTGGCCAGCAGCGGGGAGACATCCCGAAAGCCCACACCGGGCTTTGGAAAGTCTTGGACAATGGGAATGTAATCAAGCAAATTCATGGAGGTCACCCGATGTCTGGTTCGATTCTGATCGTGACGGCCTTGCCGCAGGAACTGGATGACAGTCTGCCACCGAATGACCTGCCCGTTGTGTTCACAGGGGTTGGCAAGGTCAATGCAGCGCTAGCAGTCCTGGAGGCGATTACTGCCCATCGGCCGCGATTGATTGTGAACTTTGGTACGGCCGGTCGGGTATCGGATCGGGTGCATGGCCTGGTCGAGGTGAGTCGGGTCATACAGCGAGACATGAATGCTGAGCCGCTTGCGCCCCGGGGCCAGACGCCTTTTCAGGATGATCGCCACGGGTTTGACTCGGGTCAGCCTGGCGTGATCTGTGCAACCGGCGATAGTTTTGTCACCAGCCGAGACCCGTGGCTGGTGGAGCAGGGTGTTGACCTGGTGGACATGGAACTCTTTGCGATTGCAGCGGCCTGTGAGCGTGCGGGTGTGTCCTGGCGCTCCTTCAAATACATCACCGATGATGCCAACGAGGACTCCGGTGACCATTGGGAGACCAATGTCCACCTGGGCCGTGATTTGTTTTTTGAGAAGCTCGCGACGCTCTAAGGTTTAAAGCAGCGCGATGTCGTACCCACCCGGTGGGTACTCGCCCTCGACCGACAGGGTGATGGGCTTGCCCACCTCATCGATCAGGGCGTTCAAGAACGCGGCCTCTTCTTCCAGGAAGCGCTCGATGATCTCCGGTCCCGCCAGAATCCGAAACTCCTTGGGATTGAACTGGTGGGCCATGCGGGCGATCTCGCGAAGGATTTCGTAGCAAGTGGTCTGCGCCGTCTTGATGCGACCCTGACCATCACAGGTGGGGCAGGTCTGCATGAGCTGCTGGGCCAAAGAATCCCGAGTTCGCTTGCGGGTGAGTTCCACCAGACCCAATGAGGTAAAGCCACTGATGCGCACCTTGGTGCGGTCGTCTTCTAGGGCATGGGCGAGTTCCTGGTGCACCTGCGCACGGTGGTCCTCGTCCTGCATGTCAATGAAGTCGACCAGAATGATGCCGCCGATGTTGCGCAGGCGCAGCTGCCGGGCAATGGCCTGTGCGGCCTCTAGGTTGGTCTTGAAGATGGTGTCCGAGAAGCTGCGACCCGAGACATAGCCACCGGTGTTCACATCAATGGTGGTCATGGCCTCGGTGTGGTCGATGATCAGATAGCCACCGCTCTTGAGGTCCACCCGGCGCTTCAAGGCCGACGTGATCTCTTGCTCGATGTTGTGTAGTTCGAACAAGGGTCGCTCGCCGACAAAGTTCTCAATGCGAGGCATGACACTGGGCATGTACTGCTGGGCAAAGCTGCGCAGGCCATCAATCCGATAAGGGTCATCGACCAGCACGCGTGTGGTTCGATCGCCGACCCAGTCGCGCAGCACGCGTTGGGCCAGGTTGAGCTCTCGATAGAGAACGGTGCCCGGGGTGGCCGATTTGCTGGCGGCCAGAATCTCATTCCAGCGCTGCTTGAGATACTGAATGTCATTGGCCAGGGCCTCTTGGCTGGCGTCTTCTGCCTGGGTGCGGGCGATGAAACTGCCGTGCTCGTCGCTGGGGATTAGCGCCAGCAGTCGGGCTTTGAGGGTCTCTCTGGCCTCGGGATCTTCAATGCGCTGACTGATGCCAACTCTGGGTTCGTTGCTGGTGGGGTCGGGCTTGGTGTCGTAGGGCAGGTAGACCAGGTAGCGGCCGGCAATGGATAACTGTGTGGAGAGCCGCGCACCTTTACTGCCCACCGGGTCTTTGAGCACCTGGACCAGGAACTGCTGACTGTCGTAGAGGACCTTTTCGATGGGGCGAGGGGTCTCGAGCCGCTCGCCGTCGAGCAGTTTGGCCTGCCAGACATCGGCCACGTGCAGAAAGCCAGTCCGCGCAAAGCCTGCATCGATAAAAGCGGCCTGCATGCCTGGTAGGACCCGGCTGACTTTGCCCATGACGATGTTGCCCACCGCACCACGCTGCAGGGTGCGCTCGACCTCGATCTCTTGGACCACACCTTGAATCAGGCGAACCGCCCTGGCCTCAAAGGGCGTGGCCTGCAGGAAGATCTCTTCGGGGTGTGGGGTGAGTTGGGTCAT
>JBMSJG010000205.1:0-2325 GCA_049418645.1 Burkholderiaceae bacterium
TGTCCTGGGCAGCCCTGGTGAGGTCTACAGAGTCTTGATCAACACCTGGGACTTCCGATCCCAGTTGTAAGCCTTCTGACGAATCTCGGGTAGTTCATCCACCGTTGCAGGCTTGAAGCCACGCTTGAGAAACCAATGGGTGGTTCTGGTGGTCAGCACAAACAGGGCTTTTAGCCCGTTCTGTCGAGCCTGGTGCTCGATGCGTTTGAGAAGACGCTCACCGTCGCCCTTCTCACGGGTGTCCGGTCGCACCATCAGGCAGGCGAGTTCACCAAGGGTACTCTGCCCATAGTGATAGAGGGCGGCACAGCCAAAGATCACTCCGTCGTGTTCGATGACAGTGAAGCGATCGATGTCTCGTTCAATGGCGTTGCGTCCCCTTGGCACCAGCGTGCCATCTGCCTCCAGTGGTTCAATTAACGAAACAATCGCGGCCACGTCGTCTGGGGTGGCTGGGCGCAAGGCCTCGAGGGTTTCCTCTACCAGCATGACGCCGACCCCATCGTGTGTGAACAGTTCGATGAGAAGCGCACCGTCCTTGGTGAACGGCACCATGTGAGCGCGTTCGACGCCCCCTCTGCAGGCCCGCAGGGCATGAGACAGGGTAAAGGCAGCCTCTTCGTGTAACAGTTCCTTGGCCAGGGCATGCTCGGCCTGATCCTCCGAGATTTCGATGAGAGGGTTGCCCTCGGCATCCCGTGCTCTGGGTACCCCTTGGTCAGAGACCAGATAGATCAACTTGTCGGCATCTAGCGCGACAGCCAGTGAGGCGGCTACGTCTTCGAGGGTGAGATTAAAAGCATCGCCGGTTGGTGAGAAACCCAGGGGCGGAACCAGCACGATGGAACCACCCGACAAGGCCTGGGCGATGGATTCGACTTCAATCTTGCGGACCAACCCCGTGTGCTCGAAGTCAACACCATCCACGATGCCAACGGGGCGTGCGGTGACAAAGTTGCCGCTGATGATTCGAATGCGGGAATTGCCCATGGGGGTGTTGGGCAGCCCAGCAGAGAAGGCTGCCTCGATGTCCAGGCGCAGCTCACCAGCAGCCTCCTTGGCACATTCGAGGGCAGGCTGGTCGGTGATTCGCATACCGTGGCTATATCGGTCTTCAATTCTGCGCAGTCGCAGCTGCTCCTCTACCTGGGGGCGTGAGCCGTAGGCCAGGACAATGCGCATGCCCATCGCCTGCAGCAGAGCGACATCGTGAACCAGGGATTCGAGACGTCCTTCGGTTACCAGTTCGCCGGGGAAGGCGATCACAAACGTTTTGTTCCGAAAGGCGTGAATGTAGGGCGCTACTGTTCTGAGCCAACTGACAAAGTCGTGTCCCACTCCATTTGGAGACGGGTGAGGTTCGCCGCCAGGGGCGGTCGCGACGGGCGGGATGTTGGCGGCAGAGGCAGACATCGGCCCATTATAATTTTCAAGTGACCCATCGCGAGCCCCTCAGTCCAGAAACCCTCGAAAATCAGGCCCGCTTGTTGGGAATATGCTTCGATCCAGCCCTGCCCATTGCTCAGCAGTGGCAGACCATTGCCCAGGCCTTGGCGCAGCATCCGGTCATTGTTGTCTGTGGCGAGACCGGTTCCGGCAAGACCACTCAGCTACCCAAGATCGCCTTGGCCTGTGGGCGAGGCCAGTCTGGACGACTGATTGGCCACACTCAGCCCAGGCGCCTGGCTGCTACCTCGGTGGCCCGTCGAATCGCACAGGAACTCAACAGCCCCTTGGCGCCGGCCACAGGTGCTCGGGTGGGTTACAAGATCCGCTTCCAGGATCGGACCGACCCCGGTATGCAGATCAAACTGATGACGGACGGCGTCTTGCTGGCCGAGACACAGTCTGATCCAGACCTGCGGCGCTATGACACGATCATCATCGACGAGGCGCATGAGCGCAGCCTCAACATCGACTTCCTGCTGGGCTATCTGCGTGAGTTGTTGGTTCGGCGAACGGATCTACGGCTGATCATCACCTCCGCGACCCTGGACAGCGATAAGTTCTCCAAACACTTCGATCTGGGCCAGGGTCCAGCACCGGTTGTCTCGGTCTCAGGCCGACTGTTCCCGGTAGAGATGCGCTGGCGCCCACCGGCCAATGCTCAGCAGGATCCCGTGGACCAGGTGATCGAGGGTATCGAGGAGGCCTTGCATGACCGCCCAGTGGGTGGGGGACCATCGGATGTGCTGGTGTTTCTGCCGGGTGAGCGAGAAATTCGAGCTGTGGCTGAGGCGCTTGTCGATCGGCAACGAGGCTGGCCGGCTAGTCAGCAGGTCGACATCTTGCCCCTGTTTGGCCGGTTGGCCCAGGCTGACCAGG
>JBMSJG010000206.1:0-2321 GCA_049418645.1 Burkholderiaceae bacterium
GCCCTCTTTGAGATGGCCGGCTTTGATGTCCTGCAGTACAGCTACTACGACCCCACTACCCGTGGCGTGGACTTCGACGGCATGGTCAAGAGCCTGTCGTCCATGACCCCCGGCACCATCGTCGTGCTTCACGCCTGCTGTCACAACCCAACCGGTGCGGACCTGACCCCCGCCCAGTGGGATCAGATCATCGCCCTGACCGCTGCCAAGGGCCTGGTGCCATTTCTGGACATGGCCTACCAAGGCTTTGGCGATGGGATCGATGCCGACGCGTTTGCCCTGCGCCAGTACGTGGCCAGTGGCCAGACCCTCTTTGTATCCAGCTCGTTCTCCAAGTCCTTTTCGCTCTACGGCGAACGGGTGGGCGCCTTGTCCATCGTGACCCAGAACGCCGACGAGACCACCAGGGTCCTCAGCCAAGTCAAGCGGACCGTTCGGACCAACTACTCCAATCCACCCACCCATGGTGGTGCGGTGGTGGCCATGGTGCTCGCCACGCCAGACCTGCGTCAGATGTGGGAAGGCGAGCTCGCCCAGATGCGTGAGCGCATCAAGGCCATGCGTCAGGGACTGGCCGATGGCCTTAAGGCCCAAGGCGTTGCCCAGGACTTCGGCTTTGTCACCAGCCAGCGAGGCATGTTCAGCTACACCGGCCTGTCCCAGGCTCAGGTGGATCGCCTGCGCGAGGAATTCGCGGTCTATGCGATCGGCACCGGCCGCGTCTGCATCGCTGCCCTGAACACTCACAACCTGCCGTACGTCTGCCAGTCGATCGCCGCCGTGCTCTAAGGGCGGCTGGACTAGTGCTGGTCGTGTTCGGTGTGAATGCCTAGCGCCACAAGGAAACGAGAGACCATGTTGTAGGTGGCAATCACCGCCACCAACTCCACTGTCTGCTGCTCCCCCAAGGCCTTGACCAGGCGACGCTTGAGCCCACTGTTCACCTGAATCTGCCGGGTCATTTCCTTGGCCAGGGCAATCACGTCCTGCTCAAGTTCTGGGAAGAGCCCGAGCGGAAAATTTGCATCATCGATCTGACGAAGGGCTTCGGCCTGCTCGGCTGACGCGCCAGACTCGATGTAGAGCGGTGCATGATGCTCGTATTCATATTCAGCGCCATTGAGCATGGCCACCACACACATGGCCAACTCCCGCAGACGATAGGGCACCGCCAGGTGTTGGCGAATCTTGCCCAGGTAAACGTTCCAGCCCTCGGCCAGCGCAGGACTGTGCAAGAGCATGCGGTCCAGCTTGAGCAATTCGCCACCACGGCGCTTTCGAATGGCATTCACCAACTCCGCTGGTTCGCTGATGTTGGCGTCAACTAAATCAATAATGGGTCCGGCTGAGGTCTGGTTCATGAGTAAACTCGCGAGATGTCTTACAAGGTAAAAGAAAGTTTTTTGACACTGCAGGGTGAAGGGGCCCAGGCCGGCCGTCTATCGGTGTTTGTGCGGTTCTCTGGCTGCAACAACTGGAGTGGTCGAGAACCGGATCGCCAGAGCGGACCCGCTGACTGTGCCCGATGGTGTGACACCGATTTCGTCGGGACAGATGGCGATGGCGGCGGCAGTTACAGCCAACAGGCGTTGATCGACCGCATTCTGGACCTTTGGCCTACAAGGCCGGACTCATCAACCAGTCGACCCTATGTGGTCTTTACGGGTGGTGAGCCAGCTCTTCAGCTGGACCAGGCCCTGGTCGATGGCCTTCATGCAGTGGGAGCCCTGGTGGCCATCGAGACCAACGGCAGCCTGCCCCTCCCCCGGACACTGGATTGGGTTTGTGTGAGTCCCAAACGCCTGATGAATGGGCAGCCCCAGCCCCTGGTCGTGACCAAAGGAGATGAACTAAAACTGGTCATGCCCCAGACCGGATTTGATATAGCAGCGCTGGAGTCGCTAGACTTTGCCCACTTTTTTATTCAACCACTGGACCAGAAGGCCATGGGTCAGCCGCTGGTCAGCACCCCGCTGGACTGGTGCATGGACTGGATTGGCCAGCACCCTCGCTGGCGGCTCAGTCTTCAGACTCACAAGATGATTGGAATTCGGTAAATGCTGCTCTACACGACGTTTTGTTTTGAAGCCTCACACAGCCTGCAGGCTTCCGTTGGAGTGCCCGCCATCCACGGTCACTCCTACTGGGCTCGTGTCTGGATCGAGTCGAGTAGTGAGCAGCTCACCCCACTACCGAGCCTAGAAGCGGAGGCCAAGCGCGTGGCGGGCCTGCTCGATCACCAGCACCTCAATGACCTCATGGTTCAGCAGCCCACCATGGAGGCCCTGGTGGACTTCATCAGAGTCCAGTGGCAGGGACCG
>JBMSJG010000207.1:0-2316 GCA_049418645.1 Burkholderiaceae bacterium
AGTAGCCCATGGCCTTGGTCAGCATGTAGCTGGCCAGGCCCAGCAGCAACAGGGCAAATACCCGTTTGAGGCTGGAGACATCCATGCCGTGGGCGACCTTGGCGCCCCAGGGGGCGAGCAAGACCGATGCACCCGCCAGAATGGCCAGGGTCGGCAGGTGAATAAACCCGACAGAGCCGGCCGGCAGACCCTCTACGGACAAGCCCGCCAGGATGTAGCCGATCAGACCGCCAGCAGCGATTGGAAAGCCCATGCCTGCAGAGGTGGCAACGGCATGGTGCATTTGGACATTGCACCAGGTCAGAAATGGCACCGTCAGGAACCCACCACCGGCACCTAGAAGGCTTGAGATGAACCCGATGGCGCCACCCATGAGACCCATGCCCAGTGGGCCGGGTGGGGTGCGACCTGCCTTGGGCTTTTTGCCTCGAAGCATCTGCAGGGCTGAATAGCCAACAAAGAGCGCAAAGAAAGCAGCCAGTGCAGTGCCCTTGAGCAGGCCCGCAAAGTTGGCGCCAACGAATGTCCCAATGAAAGCGCCCAGGCCCATGGTCTTGAGAAGATCCAGGCGAACGGCGCCACGCTTGTAGTGCGCACGGACGCTGGAAACCGAGGTAAACAAGATGGTGGAGAGCGATGTGGCGATCGCCAGCTTCACCACGATGTCCGTCGGAAACCCTCGACTGCTAAAGATGAGGGTCAGAAATGGCACCATGGTCATGCCACCGCCAATGCCCAAGAGGCCTGCTAAAAAACCAGTGGCTGCGCCCAGTGCCAGCAGCTCAACGACAATCAATGCGTCCATAACAGCCTTTGAAAATTATTCGAATAGGGTTTCTTGCGGCGCCAGCATCTGGTCTGCCAAGGTCTGCATCGCCTTGATACGCTGCTTGATCTCAGCCGTGGTGCCAGAGGCGGCCATGGCGCCGCCACCGGGGCCGGCCGAGAGGACCTCGCGGGCCAGGGTCAGGGCTGCCATCACTGCGATGCGGTCAGCACTTTGCAGTTTGCCGGCCTGCTTGACCTGACGCATGCGGGTGTCGACCATGGCTGCACACTCCAGCAGCATGGGCTTTTCTTCGGGAGAGCAGACCAGCTTGTAGGCACGATCCAGAATGTTGACCTCGACCGTTTCGGGGCCAGCGGCCTGGGCCGAGGAGGCGGTGGGTTGGTTAGCCATGGTGTGATTGCTTGAGCAGGGTGTCTAGGCGGCTGCTGGCTTGTTCGATTCGGTGGGCCAGGGATTGAACCTGCTGCTCGGAGGCGGAGAGTTGGGTGCGCAGGCGTAGGTTTTCTTGGCGCAACGACTCCAAAACCGCCTGAATCGCTTGCAGTTTGTCGTGAAGGGCATCGAGTTCAGTCAACATCTCGGCATGTTATCAATACCGCAGGCGATAATCGAATCATGAACCTTCGACTGTCACACTCCCGCCTGATGAGGCTTGTATTGGTGCTGCTGCTTGGGCTGAGCGGCTCAACCATGGCCATCGCCCAGCAGCCTTTGACGACTGCGGGCGGCGGATTGCTCAGCAAGCTCGAGGGCTCGCTGCCAGCCGCGGCCAAGGTGGACCAGGTCCACATTCGGTTGATCGCCGAGCAGCAGGCCTTGGTGCCTGGGCAGCGTCAATGGTTTGGCCTGGTGCTCGATCATGAGCCGGGCTGGCACACCTACTGGCGAAACCCAGGAGACTCTGGGCTGGCCACGACGGCCAAGTGGCAGCTACAAGATTCCGCTGGCGCGTCGGTTGTAGAGCCTCGTCTGGTCTCTCAGGCCTGGCCCACCCCCTCCCGCCTGGCCGTTGGCCCGCTGGCCAACTACGGCTATGAGAATCAGGTGGTCCTGGGCTTTGAGCTGGACATCCCCAAGGCCTTGTCTGGCGTGCGACGGGTGGTGGCCGAGGCCAGTTGGCTGGTCTGTAAAGACGTCTGCATTCCTGGAGAGGCCAAGCTGGCCATCGACCTGCCGGTTGTCGCCACTGCTCAGCAGGCGACGCCGGGCGCGGATGCGCCTCTTTTTGCTCAGATGCGCGGACGGCTTCCCCAGCCGGCCGATTGGGGTCAGGGCGTTGCAGTGGACCTTCAGGCCAATGCCCTGCTGCTCTGGGGGCAGGGTGATTGGCAGTCCAGACAAGGGCTCTGGTTTGTCGAGCTTGAGGAACTCATCAATCCCGCAGCAGCTCAGTCTTGGTATGCCTTGCCTCAGGGCTGGCTGGTGAAGATTCCTTTGTCAGAGCGGCCGAAGCGTGCGCTTGCGTCCCTTGAGAAAACTGGGCAACTACATGCAGTGCTGAAGCCTAATGGGACGAGTGGGACCGG
>JBMSJG010000208.1:0-2252 GCA_049418645.1 Burkholderiaceae bacterium
CGGTGCTGACCTGGGCTGGTGTGCCGATTCTGCCCATGGGCGACATCAGCTTTGCCATCAGCGATCGCCGTCGCACCGGTTTCCTGCCGCCGTCTTATGCCGCGACCTCGCGTCTGGGTCTGGAGGTGACCGCCCCGTTCTACTGGAACATGGCGCCCAACCGTGACATGACGCTCTATCCCAAGCTGGTGGGCCGTCGAGGGGTTCAACTGGGCACCGAGTTTCGCTACCTGAGTGCAGATCACCTGGGCAAGGTGGGCATCGAGATGCTGCCCAATGACCGGGTGCGGGGTGAGTCGCGGTCCATGGGCTCTCTGGTCCACACCACCCGGTTAGCCCCCAACTTAAGCCTGGGTGTCAACATCCAGCGGGTCTCCGACAACGACTACTTTTCGGACTTTGGTGGATCCTTGCTAGCGGCCTCGCAGCGGACCTTGCCAGCGACCCTAACCCTCAACAGCAGCTGGCAGGGCTGGACCACCACCGCGGCAGCCCAGGAGTATCAGTTGCTGCAAGACCCTGCAGCGCCCATTCTGGGCCCCTACGCCTGGATGCCCAAGCTCACGGCTGCCAAAGCAGGATCTGCCCAAGAGATTCGCGCCTGGGAGAACAGCCCTCTGTTTGATTGGCAGGCCTACGGTGAGTTGACGTCCTTTCGTCATCCCACCATGGCCGAGGGTCAACGGTCGGTGGCCATGGCCAGCATCAGTGCTCCACTGCCCACCGAATACTTCACGCTCAAGCCTAAGGTGGGCGTGCATGCAACCCACTATTCCCAGACCACCGATGGCTCTCTGAGCCAGACCCAGCAGAAGTATGGGTCCTCCGTGTCGTTGGGGACTTTTGCCAACAACGTCGACAACGCCCTTGACTCATACAACCGGTTCGTTCCCACTGCCAGCCTGGATGCCTCGATGGTTCTGGAGCGGGACACCGACTGGAACGGAACGGCCATGATGCAGACCTTGGAGCCTCGGCTCTTCTATGTCTACACGCCGTATCGGGAGCAGAGCAACTACCCGGTCTTTGACTCGGCCAGTCCTAGTGTCAGCCTGCCACAGCTACTCTCTGATTGGAGTCTGAGTGGACATGACCGGGTCCGTGACCAGAATCAGGTCACTGCGGCCCTTACGTCTCGTTACCTGTCCAAGAAGGATGGCACTGAGATTCTTCGCGGCTCCCTGGGACAACGGTTTTATTTTGATGACCAACGGGTGGTCCTGCCCGGCGAGACCGCTCGCACCGACAAGGAGTCCGACGTTTTGTTTGAGGGGGGTGCCCGTATCACTCGACACTGGCGAGTGGACAGCTTTGGGCAGTACACCCGCAAGATCAAGCGTTGGCAGTCGGCCACCGCCTCCACCAGCTATGAGCCCAAGCCCGGCCAGACCTTTAGCCTGTCCTATCGATTTACCCGCAACTCCATCAACACGATGGATCTGGCTTTTCAGACGCCCATTGCCCCCAACTGGTATGCCGTTGGTCGATACAACTACTCCTTGCAAAAGCGCCAGAGCACCGACATCACTCAGCAGCCTGGCCTGATTGAGGCACTGGCGGGTGTGGAGTATGACGGTGGCTGCTGGGTGGCCCGAGCAGTCGTCCAGCGGTTTAGGACCAGCGCGGAGCAAAGCAACAACGCCTTCTTCTTGCAGGTGGAGCTCAACGGCATTGCCCGGGTGGGTACCAATCCTCTGGAGGCCCTCAAGCGAGCCATTCCAAATTACCGCATGATTAACCAGTTGACCCCGCTGCCCGCGCAGTTCGAAAACTTCCAGTGATGAGACCCATGACTCCTTCTTGCGTCCGAATTGGCTTTGCATCCGCCTGGCTGCTCTCGGCTGGCCTGATCATGGCGTTGACGCCCACCCAGGTCACCGCCCAGGCCAACACCTCGCGTCCGATTCTCATTGAACGGGTGGTGGCCGTGGTCAACAGCGAGGTGATCGTCGAGACCGAACTTCAGCGGCGAATTGCACAAGCCCGTCAGTCCATTGCCCGGTCTGGCCAACAGCCTCCGCCTCCTCGTGTACTGCGCGAGCAAGTCCTCGACCGCATGATCAATGATCTGGCCCTGCTGCAGCGTGCGGCGATGACTGGTGTGGCCGTCGATGAGCCCACGCTGGATCGGGCGGTTGCCCGTATTGCCGATCAGAATGGTCTGTCTGTTACCGGCCTTCGAGACCAACTGGAAAAAGAGGGCGTGGCCTTTGCGCGGTTTCGTCAGGACATCCGCGAAGAGATCATGCTCA
>JBMSJG010000209.1:0-2208 GCA_049418645.1 Burkholderiaceae bacterium
TGCCCAGATATCACCTTTTGCTCATCGTTGACCAGTCGGACCGACACGCCCGGTAAGGCATGACCAACCGTGCCGGCCTTGCGATGACCCTTATATGGGTTGGATGTCAGCATGACCGTCTCGGACATACCGTAGCGCTCCAGGATCGCATGACCGGTCCGCTGAGTGAACTCAATATGGGTCTCAGCCAACAGTGGAGCAGAACCCGAGACGAACAGACGCATGCCACGCACCAGGGCCTTGTTGAATCGGGCATCGGCCAGCAGGCGCACATAGAAGGTGGGCACACCCATCATGACCGTCGCTCGGGGCAAGAGCCGAATCACCTGGTCAGCATCGAACTTGGCCAGCCAGAGCATGCAAGAGCCGTTGAACAGAGCACCATGCAAGGCCACAAACAGGCCGTGCACGTGGAAGATCGGCAAAGCATGCAGCAGGACATCACCCTTGGCCCACTGCCAGTAATGGTGCAAGACCAGAGCATTGGAGGCCAGGTTGCGATGGGTCAGCATGGCACCCTTACTGCGACCAGTGGTGCCCGAGGTGTAGAGAATGGCAGCGATTTGGTCGGCGCCCCTGACCACGGTCTTGAAGGACTCCTGGTGGGCAGTGGCCCTTTCAATCACAGAGCCGTTGATGCACTCACCCAGTGTCTCGACATGGCGACAGCCGGCCTGCTTGGCCAGTGGGGCGACCCAGGCCAGGTTCTCAGGGCTGCAGACCACCACCGTGGGCTTGGCATCTTCCAGAAAGTAGCCGATCTCAGACTCACGATAGGCCGTGTTGAGCGGCAAGAAAATCAAGCCCGCCCGCAAAGCCGCCAGATACAGCATCACCGCCTCGGGAGATTTCTCGACCTGAACGGCTAGCCGGTCGCCAGGCTTGGCGCCCAGAGACACCAGCCAGTTGGCCATGCGGCCACTGGCTCGCTGCAGGTCTTGATAGGTGTAACAACGTCCATCAGGGGTCTCGATCGCCAGGGTCGTCTTGTTTTTCGGAAAACCCGAAGACAGAAAGTCGTAGAGGTTGGTCAGTTTGTCGAGGGATTGGAGAGCTTGATCCAGCGTCTTAGTCATGTTGAAAGTCAGGTTTGGTTTTGTTGAAGAAGGCGTCTAGCCCGCGAGCATAGTCGCGAGTCTCGACAAAGTCCCAGCAGGCGTCTCGCTGGCCAGGTGACAGCAAGTCCTGGTCATCAATCGCCGAGAAGAGTTGAATAAGCCACTTGTTTCGACGGGCGGCATGCGGCGCGCCGGCGGCAATTCGAGATACGGTGGCAGCCACCTCAGCCTCCCACTGGTCATCCGCCACGCGGCGATGGACCAGGCCCTTGTCGTAGGCCTCTTGGCTGTTCCAGATCCGCCCCTCGAGCAAAAGCTCCAGGGCATTCGCCCTTCCGATCACGCTGACCACACAGGCTGCCTCGTGGGGGGCTAGTGGAAAGCCCAGCTTGCCGATTGGAATGCCAAAGCTGGAGCGTTGACTGGCGATTCGCAGATCACAGACCGCTGCGATCTCTAGTCCGCCCCCTACGCAGGGGCCATCGATGGCGGCCACCACCGGCACTGGACAGTGCAAGATGGCCTTGAGGGCGTCGCCGATGACCTCGTCGTGATAGACACGGGCCTGTTCACGTGTGGCTCGGTGCTCAATAAACTCTGAGATGTCGGCACCAGCAGCAAAGGCACTGCCCTCGCCCCGAATCACCACCGCACGCAGCTGGTCATCGGCTGCAAATCTCCGAAAGCAGTTGGCAATGTCACGCCACATGGAGAGCCCCAGGGCATTGAGCTTGCCGGGGTGAGAGAGCCAGACCGTGGCGATGTTCTGCTGGCCGCCCTCGCGGGCACACCAGACGCGACCAGCCGAGATACCGTCGACGGTGACTTGCTGACCAGAGGGGCAGGGGGAACTGTTCATATTACTTAGACAAACGTCTGTAAGACGGCCTTGGCGGTGGTGACATCACCCGCCACAAAGGCCTCATGGTTGGACTCAATCTCATCAAGGTCATAGAGGTAATTGACCATAGCCCCGAGCGACTGCCGGATTCCCTTGGGCGAGAGGTTTGCCGATGGGTTGATGCGCTCCAGTCGAGCGCCGTTGTTCAGGTGAAACCGCGCCACGGGGTCTGCCACCCCGTCGGCCAAGGCAGTGGTGGCCTTCAGAAAAGCCCCAGCCAATGCGCTGATCGCATCGGCATGCTTGGGC
>JBMSJG010000210.1:0-2208 GCA_049418645.1 Burkholderiaceae bacterium
CATCGATCTCGAGCAGTGGCACCAGACCATCTGGGTTTAAAGCCTGAAACGTCGGTTGACGATGCGCCCCAGCTGGTAAATCGACCGGTTCGATATGCGCCTGCACGCCCTTGTAGGCCAAGCCCAACCGAACCCGATAGGCGGCCGACGATCGCCAATAGCTATAGAGGCGAACCGATGTGGTCATGGATCAGGCGACCTTCAACTCGAGCTTGGGCAAGCCAGGCACGCTGGCCTCCAGAACGTCCCCACGGACCACTGGGCCCACGCCCGCTGGCGTGCCGGTGTAGATCAGATCACCTGGCAGAACAGTCCAGGATTTAGACAACTCAGCAATCGTCTCGGCCACCGACCAGATCATCTGGTCGAATTGGCCCTGCTGGCGGACCTGCCCGTTGACCTTGAGCGTAATACCCTGTGTCAGCAAGTCAGGCACCGACTCCGTGGGTACCAAGGGTGTGATGGGTGCAGCCGCATCAAAGGCCTTACCGATTTCCCAAGACTTTCCCTCTTTTTTCATTTGCGCCTGACGATCACGTCTGGTCATGTCCAGGCCCACGGCATAGCCCCAAATCGCAGACTGCGCCTGCGCCACGGACAGGTTGGCGCCGCCGCTGGCCATGGCCACCACCAGCTCAACCTCGTGGTGACAGTCCTCTGTCGCCATCGGGTAAGGCCACTGGGTCTGACCAGCGGTCACCAGGAACAACGATTGGGCGGGCTTCATGAAAAAGAACGGGGGCTCACGTCCGGTGGCGCCCATCTCAACAGCATGGTCTGCATAGTTGCGTCCCACGCAAAAGACTCGGCTCACGGCAAATCGTTTGGTGGCGTCCGCCGGGGCGGCCAGAGGCAGTTCAACGGGCTTGACGACGGGCAGTGATTTCATTTCGAACACTCCAGAGAAGAACGACGATGGGCTAGAACACTTCAAAGAGATGCGAGACGAGGGCTATCGCCACGATTAGAAAGGGGCCGGGGCACCGAATCCTGGTGCCGGCGCATGATTGTCGAACTTGGTGAACTGACCCAGGAAGGTCAGTCGCACCGTGCCAATCGGGCCATTACGCTGCTTTCCAATGATGATCTCAGCCACGCCCTTGTCCGGAGAATCAGGGCGGTAGACCTCATCACGGTAGATGAACAAGATGACATCGGCATCTTGCTCGATGGCGCCCGACTCACGCAGATCTGACATCACCGGTCGCTTGTCGGTCCGCTGCTCAACGGTTCGATTGAGCTGCGAGAGGGCAATGACTGGACACTTAAGCTCTTTGGCCAGACCTTTGAGTGATCGGGTGATTTCAGAGATCTCGGTGGTGCGGTTTTCACCACCACCTGTGCCACTCATCAGCTGGAGGTAGTCCACGATGATCAGCCCGAGCCCACCAGACTGTCGCGCCAGACGTCGGGCCCTCGAACGCAACTCTAGAGGGTTGAGGCCGGGGGTCTCGTCAATGTGCACCTGGGCCCCATTCATGCGACTAACGCAGTGGGTCAGACGATCCCAATCGTCTTCTTGCAGTCGGCCGGTGCGCAGCCGCTGGGCATCGATGCGGCCTACGGAACACAGCATGCGCAGGGCCAGCTGTTCGGCCCCCATCTCCATGCTGAACACCGCAATTGGCAAGCCTTGGTCAATGGCCACATGCTCACCAATGTTCAGGGCGAAAGACGTCTTGCCCATGCTTGGCCGACCGGCCACGATGATCAGGTCACCGGCGTGCATGCCGGCCGTCTTCTGGTCCAGGTCTAAAAAGCCACAGGGAATACCAGTGACATCCGATGGATTCGGATTGTTGGCCAACTCGTCGATGCGCTTGACCACCGACTTCACGATCTCGTCAAAGGGCAACAAGTTGCCGGAGCCCCTGGCGCCCTCCTCACCGATCTTGAAGATGCGGGTCTCGGCCTCATCCAAAATCTGGCGAGTCTCCCGACCCTCAGGGTTCAGTGCAGTGGTGGCGATCTCGTCGCTGACCGAGACCAATTGACGCAAGATCGCCCGGTCTCGGACGATCTCAGCGTATCGGCGGATGTTGGCCGCGGAGGGAGTCTCCTGCGCCAGGCTGTTCAGGTAGGCCAGGCCACCCACTTCGTCGGCCCGCCCCAGAGACTGAAGGGTCTCGAAGGCGGTGACCACATCGGCTGGTCGGGACTGCTCAATCAGCCGGCTGATGGCCTCAAAAATAAGACGGTGTTCGGCCC
>JBMSJG010000211.1:0-2205 GCA_049418645.1 Burkholderiaceae bacterium
CAGGATTTAGACGGGTGATCTGGCAAGACCATGTGGCCGAGATGACCGACTTGCCAGCCGACCAACAGTTGGCGGTGATCCAGAAGGTGCTGGCGCAAGAGACCGAGCTGCGGCAGCAGTACCGGCCGGACAAGATCAACCTGGCCAGCCTGGGCAATATGGTGCCCCACCTGCACTGGCATGTGATTTGTCGTTGGCGAACCGACCCCTTTTGGCCAGGCAGTGTCTGGTCCACACCGCGTGCCAC
Organism: Burkholderiaceae bacterium; assembly: GCA_049418645.1. GTDB lineage: Bacteria > Pseudomonadota > Gammaproteobacteria > Burkholderiales > Burkholderiaceae_A > Hahnella. Next base: position 248 of record JBMSJG010000211.1, read on the forward strand.
CCAGTCTTATGCGATCGCCGGCCAGACCGTATTGGTGGATCAGTGGTCGGCTCTCGGCGAGCAGGCCCGTGCTATTCGTTACCCAGTCTTCGTGCTAGGTCAGGCTGTCACCGAAGACGAGGAATGGGACGGTCTAGACCCAGTCAGTCGGCACGCGCTGATTCAGCAGTCGGGCCAGCCGATTGCGACAGGACGTCTGTTGTCATTGGGGAAAGGCGTGGGTCGCATCGGTCGCATGGCGGTCGTCGAAGCCGCTAGGGGCCGAGGCCTCGGGCTAGCGATTCTCCAGGCCCTCATCCAAGAAGCCCGAGCCCTGGGCTTTGGCGAACTCATCCTGCATGCCCAACTGCACGCCCTGGCCTTTTATGAGCGGGCGGACTTTGTGGCCGAGGGGCCGATCTTTGAAGAATGCCGAATTCAACACAGACAGATGCGATTGACACTCAAGGAGACCACATGATTGACCACCTAGATCACCTGGTGCTGACCACCGCACAGGAGGATGCCTGTATTGACTTCTACACCCGCGTGTTGGGCATGCGACTGGAAGAATTTGTCGGTGGGACACCACCTGTAAAGAGAAGGGCCTTTGTCTTTGGAAACCAGAAGATCAATCTGCACATCAAGGGCAAAGAGTTCGAGCCCAAAGCCGATCTGCCAACGCCCGGCGCACTAGACCTGTGCTTTATTGCAGACCGTCCGCTGACGGCTGTGGTGGAGGCTCTGGCCAAGGCCAATTGGCCGATCATCGAGGGACCCATTGGACGCACCGGTGCTGTGGGGAAAATTCTCTCGGTCTACGTCCGTGATCCTGACCAGAACCTGATCGAGATCAGCGAATACCTGGCCAGCTAACACCAGGGTGGTGATCGGGCCCTGGCCGAACAGCTAAGTGGCAGCCGAAGAATCTCTGTGGCTGGCGCGACGCAGGCGATCCCAGACCGCCTCCCATTCGGGCGTCAAGGGCGGGGTCTCCAACCAGAGTTCGTCAAAACCCTGCTGATCCCAGTCGTTGAGTCGCGCATAGAGCGAGCGACCATAGTCAGCGGCATTGGTGGGGGCCTGCTCGATGATCAGGCTGGGCGAGGCTGGCACACCCGTTGGGTCAAAGCAGAAACAAAGCGTAGCCCGAGACACCTGACCAGACGGCATGGCCTGCTGGGAAGCTTTCTTCATATCACAATGGCTCAACAAGGCCTGACGCGACAGCATCAACAGGCGAGTGGTCGGTGCGTAATGAGAGTCCAGCGAACCTGAGACACGCGGGGTCTGGTCGACCATGGTCGATGACACACCACCAGCCGAAGGCGTGGAAGGGGCCAGGGCCACCACCGCCTCAATGGCTGCCCTGGGCAGACCACCGGGACGCAAGAGCCTCGGTGGATCCACGGTGCAGTCCACGATACTGCTCTCAAGTCCCACATGGCAGGCACCGCCATCTAGGATCTGATCGTTTGGGCCTAAACGTCCGGCCAGGCTGCGGCTGACATCCTGGGCGCGGGTGGGGCTCACACCGCCAAATCGGTTGGCCGAAGGCGCTGCAACGGCACCACTGCCAATCCGTCCGAAGGCCTGAAGCAGCTCCAGCGCCATGGGGTGACTGGGCACCCGCAGCCCAACGGTCTGCTGGCCACCCGTCACAGCCAGTGGCACGTGCTCGGCTTTTTGAACAATCAAGGTCAATGGCCCTGGCCAGAACGCCTGCGCCAGTCTGTCTGCGGTCTCTGGCCATTGTTGTGCCAGAGCCTTGGCGGCCGCCAGGGTCGCAACGTGCACTATCAACGGATGATCTGCAGGCCGGCCTTTGGCCGAAAAAATTCTGGCCACCGCATCGGGCGCCAAGGCGTCGGCGCCAAGACCGTAGACCGTCTCAGTTGGGAAGGCCACCAGGTGGCCGGCAGCGAGGCTCCTGGCAGCCCGATCGATCAGTGCCTGATCAGACATCCAGTCGCTGGGTC
>JBMSJG010000212.1:0-2198 GCA_049418645.1 Burkholderiaceae bacterium
GCCGGTCGTGTTCTGTTGATAGTGAACGTGGCCAGCCAGTGTGGCTTCACGCCCCAGTATCAGCCACTTCAGGCGCTTTATCAGAGGTATGCAGACCAAGGCCTCACGGTCATGGGCTTTCCCTGCAACCAGTTCGGCAGCCAAGAGCCAGGTGATGCCCAACAGATTGGCCAGTTCTGCGAGACCCGTTTTGGGGTGACGTTCCCCTTGTACGAGAAGTGCGATGTGAATGGCGCCAACACCCATCCGCTCTTCAAGTTTCTGAAAGCCGCGGCCCCTGGGCTTTTGGGTACTCAGGCCATCAAGTGGAACTTCACCAAGTTTCTGGTGGATCCCTCCGGGAAGGTGGTGGGCCGTTTTGCACCGGCCACTGGCATCGACACGATTGAGGCGGCGATCAAGCCTTTGTTGCCGACGGCCCAGCCCTAGCCGTGAGTCAGACCCGGGCCTCCTTCGCCTTACCGGGCTTGGCGCCCTGGCTCCCAGGTGGCCATGCCCAGACCATCTATCCGGCTTTGTTTGCTCAGAGGCGACTTAATGGGCCCGTTGTCTTTCGTCGTCAGCGACTGGAATTACCCGATGGCGACTTCCTGGACATTGACTGGCTGGATGCCGAGCAGGCCATAGCACCAACAATGGTCTTGTTTCATGGGCTGGAGGGATCGTCCGCGAGTGGCTATGCCCAGGCCTTGGCCTCGGTCTGTGGCCACCAAGGCTGGCGATGTGCGGTCGTGCACTTCAGGGGCTGTTCGGGCGAGATCAACCGTGGTCCTCGGGCCTACTTCGCGGGCGATACCCAAGACGTCGAGGCCGCACTCACCAGTATTCGACAGACGGTCTCCAGTGGTGCGGACTCTGCAGCCAAGCGCGGTCCGATCACCGCCGTGGGCGTCTCGCTGGGCGGCAACGCGCTCAGCCTGTGGGCCTCCACGCGCGAGGCTGCCGCCAGCCAATGGATTGATTCTTTGGTGACCGTCTCCGCCCCCTTTGATTTGACCGCCGCTGGAATGGCCGTCGACACGGGTCTGAACCGATCCATCTATGCCAGGCTGTTTCTGAGCACCATGAAGCGCAAGGCCTGGCTCAAGGCCCAGCAGTATCCAAGTCTGTTTGATCTGCCGCGTGTTCTGGCCGCCAGTACCTTACGAGTGTTTGACGATGCCTTTACCGCCCCCGTGCATGGATTTGCGGGGGTCGATGACTATTGGGCAAGGGCCTCGGCCAAGCCTCGTTTGTTGCAGTTGTCTATTCCGAGCCTGTTGATCAACGCCCGTAATGATCCCCTGGTGCCGGCCCATAGTCTGCCGACGGCCTCTGACTTACCTTCTGTGGTTGAAGTCTGTCAGCCGGGCAGCGGTGGGCATGTTGGCTTTATGGCCCCGAGCCGGCTGGGCCTGCCGGGCGAAATTACCTCGTTTGCGCAGTCGCTGTGTCGTTGGGCAGCCGCGACATGGCCGCGATCGTAAAGCAGGCCAGCGCCGCCATGACCAGCAGCATGGCATCAAAGCCAAAGGATTTAACCGTTGGGCCTATCAGGTAGACCGCCAGGCTGCTCACGCCAAAGGTGATGGCAATGCGCATGCCGGTGGCCCGGCTGCGCATGCTGTCGTCCACGTACCGCACGATCACCGCATCTACGAATGGAATGGCACCAAAGATGGCGGCCATGAAGCCCAGTGAGAAGACCAGATAGAGCCAGCCCGTGGTCTGACTGGCCGCCAGTAGAAAGGCAATCTGAAAGGCCACGATGGTCATGAAGAGTTTTTTAATGGCCACGCGATCGAGCAGCCAGCCTGCAGCCACCTGGCTAAAGGCGGCCACCGCATAAACGCCCGCGAGCAAGAAGCCCAAAACCGCCGGATCGGTGACGACCTGGTCGAACTTCACCTTGAGTAACTCTGCATTGCTGTTGGTGGTGAAGTTAAAGAGGATGGATCCCGAGGTGGCCGCCGTGGTCATGACCACCAAGGCTCGAATCACCAGGTCTCTGGGCAGGCTCGCGCCACTGGCCTTGCGCTTGCCCGCCGGCTCGGATTCCGTTGGACAGACTTTCAAGAACATCAGCCCCAGTCCAATCGACAACAGGGCTGCCAGCCAGAAGGCGGAGCGCCAGCCAAAGTATTTAACGGCCAGACCTGTGAAGAGCGCCGCCAGGGCAATGCCCATGTTGCCGGCCAGATTGTTCCAGCCAATCACCA
>JBMSJG010000213.1:0-2197 GCA_049418645.1 Burkholderiaceae bacterium
AGGGTGCTGCCCCCCTGATCAATCGCCTCTTGTAAGACCTGAGCAATCGTCTGGGCGAGTCGGTCCATCTTTTGGCGGCTGATGCGCCCAGCGGCCCGACGCGGCGAGATGCCCGTGCGATAGAGGGCCTCGCTGGCATAAATGTTACCCACACCCACCACCACATCGCCGCGCATCAGCCAGACCTTGATGGCCTGCCGAACCCCGCGGGCAGCTTGGAACAGGGCGCCACCATGGAAATCAGCCGACAACGGCTCCAGGCCGCTGGCCGCGTGACCCAGCCAGTCTGCAGGCAGCTGGGCGAGACCCGCCTCTGAACTGCCCTCAAACCCAGTCGGCTTGACCAACAAGCGCACATCGCCGAATCGCCGGGGGTCGTTGAGCACCAACTCGCCCGTCTGAAAACGCCAGGCCACATGGTCATGTCCTGCCAAAACCCGGTCTTGCGAAACACCGACGCCTCGCCATTGCAGGACACCTGACATGCCCAGGTGAACCGACATGAGATGACGCTCGAAGACAAAGATGAGCTGCTTGGCCCGCCTGGCGATGGTCTGCAGCCGCTGGTGCCTTAGCGGTTGGAGCACGGCAGCAGACCCCGTGAACGATCGCAGGGCCTTGCCACTGGTGCGGACAGATTCCAAGACCAGCCCAGGCAAGACGGGCATGAGCCCCAGTCTGGTGACCTCGACTTCGGGTAGTTCGGGCATAGATGAGATAGAACAAAAAAACTGAGTTACTGTTGAGCGTGATGATGCCTCTAAAACTAGGTCTGCTCACCATTGGTCTGACCATTGGCCTGCTGCCGGCACAGCCTGGCCAGGCTGCTACTCAAACGCGCGCAGAGGCAGAGCCGCAACTGATTTTTCAGATTCTGGCCAGCGAACTGGCCCTGCAGCAGGGCAATGTGGCCATCGCAGCAGCCACCTACCTTGGGGTGGCAGAACAAACCCGTGATGCCGCGGCGGCAGAACGAGCGACACAGTTGGCGCTGGCCCTAAGGGCCCCGGCGCAAGCCCTGGCAGCGGCCAAAATCTGGCTGGAGGCCAAGCCCAACGAGCCCAATGCGCAAGAGACCGTCGATGCGCTGTCCTTGCTGCTGGGATTTGATCATGACTTGAGCGACAGCCTGCTCAAACGGCGACAGGCCATCACCAGTTCCGAGCAGTTGGATGGCTTTTATGAGCGCCTCTCCAACCTGCTGATTCGAAGCCAAGACCCCAGACGGGCCCTGAGCATTCTGAGCCGAGTGTCGGCACAAGAGCCCGACCACACCAAACTGCTTTACGCCAAGGCCATGCTCCACGAAAAATTAAAAGAGCATGCCCAGGCCGAGCAGGCCCTGCGAACCCTGATCAGCCGCACCCCAGGCGACGCACATGCCCTCAACGCCTTGGGCTACAGCCTAGCGGATCGAAACCAGTCCCTACCAGAGGCCAGGGCCTTGCTGGAAAAAGCCCATCAGCTCAGGCCGGATGACGCCCACATTTTGGACAGTGTGGGCTGGGTCTACTACCGCCTTGGGCGGTTCGATCAGGCCATCGACTGGCTGCAGAAGGCCTTTGTGCGCATGCCCGATGCCGAGGTGGCCGCGCACCTGGGAGAGGTCTTGTGGAAGTCCAACCGAGCCACAGAAGCCTTTACCATCTGGCGCCACGGCCGCCAGACGGATCCCAATAACCAGTTGCTGCAAGACACGCTCAAGCGATTCGGCATCAGTTTTCCATAGGCCTATGAACAGACGAACCGCGCTTGGGATCATCGGGGCCATGGGACTGATGGGGTCGGTGACCGCCTGCAGCAGCCTGCCATTGGCCCCGATAGGCCCCATCCAATATGGCCAGGTCCGCTCGGGACGGTTCTCGCTGTCTGGGCCCGGACTGAACGAGCCCTTGATTGGACAGTTTGAATGGCGAGAGGCCAGCGGGGCAGTTCTCCAAAGGCTGTGGCTCAGCGATCCATGGTCGCAGCCGCAGGGCAGCCTGATGCTGATGGCTGACGGTTCTGGGCCTTGGGCGGGCTGGCAGCCCCTTGGCCCCAATGACCTAGCAGTTCATCGGGACCAGGCCCTGCAGTGGGCGCGTCAAACGCTTGGCCTTCAGGAAGAGAGCCTACAGCCCTTGGGCCGTCTGCTGACAGAGTTGGGCGATCAGATGCTCGTCGTGGGTCAGCCACAGAGACTGCAAAGAGTGATCCC
>JBMSJG010000214.1:0-2197 GCA_049418645.1 Burkholderiaceae bacterium
GCTGCGCGCTGTACAGACGGGCCTGGCGCTGAAAGGCGTTGTAGGCCAGGGCCGCTGGAATGGCAACGGCCAGTCCCAGAGCCGTCATGATCAGGGCCTCACCCACAGGGCCAGCCACCTGGTCCAGAGAGCTCTGACCACTCATGCCAATGCTGACCAGTGCGTGGTAAATGCCCCAGACGGTTCCGAACAGGCCCACAAACGGGGCGCTGGATGCCACTGATGCGAGTAGCGTCTGGCCGTATTCCTGACGGGCGGCCTCTTCGTCGATGGCCTGTTGCAGGGCGCGGCTCACCAGCTCGCTGGGACTCTCGGCATCGATGAGGCCAGTGCCGGTCTTCACACTTGCATAGGTGGCCGCAGAGATCGCTGCCTGGGCAATGCGCCCATGGGCATCGGCATGCTGGCTGGCCAGGGTCTTTAAGCCGTCTAGGCTACTGATTGCCTGAAACTCTTGGACAAACGCCGCAGTCTCTTTTTTGCGGCCCATGGCCTGGCGGATCTTGGTGACAATCACCGTCCAGCTGGCCACTGACATGGCGATCAAGATGACAAACAAGACCAGGCCCAGTGCATCGGTCTGGCTAAGAAAGTGGCTAAAGCCCATGGGCTGAGCGTTCGGCATGGCTATCTCCGGAGTTGGAACGAAACGGGTACTTGAACCCAGGCGGCTGTGGCTATTTTGCCCTGTCTGGCCGGTACAAACCGCCAGCGGCCAACCGCCTCTTGGGCGGCCTGGTCCAGGCGGGCAAAGCCACTGGATTTGAGCAGTTGAATTTGGTCTGGCGTGCCTTGCGCGCTGACATACACGCGCAGCATGACCACCCCCTCTTCACCCAGTCGGCGGGAGATGGACGGGTAGCCAGGCTTTGGATTGTTTAGGTAGTCGGCATCGAACTTGGGCTGGATGACTTCGGACGCTGCCGCCTCCTGGCTGGCCTTGGTCTTTGTGTCGGTCTTCTGTTCCACGACTGGGCTGGGCTCGATCTTCTTAACCGGCTCTGGTGTTGGCGCCACTGGCGTGGGCGTCGGTGCAGGCTTGGGCGAGGTCAGAATCTTTTTGGGGGTCTCTTTCACCACCGGCTTGGGCGGGGTTGGTGCGGGCACCACCACTGGAGAGGGCCTTGATGGTGCAATGATGCTGGCCAGAATGGGTTTGGATTCGGAGACCTGCAGGTCGAGCTTCGAAGTCGTGACACCCACAACAGTCAAGATCACCAAGTGTGCGGCCAACACCAGACCGAAATTCAGGGGAGCCCCAGCAAGGCCTGGTTGGCCGGTTCTCATCCAAGACTGTCCTGAGGGTCGATTGACCGCATCGTGTTGCATAGCTCAAAAGCTTACCTCGGCATTGGCTTGTCGGTGCAGCCAGCCCGTTTCGGTTATGGTGACCGTATGTTGTCTTCTTCTCCCAGTTGCCTTTGAACGCCCGGTACGACGTCGTTGTCATCGGCGCTGGCGCGGCAGGACTCTTCTGCGCCGGCGTTGCAGGCCAGCGTGGCCTGTCGGTTCTGGTGCTCGACCATGCCCAGACGATTGGCGAAAAGATCCGAATCAGCGGTGGGGGTCGTTGCAATTTCACCAACCGCAACACAAGCCCTGAACACTTTCTTAGCCTCAACCCAGGGTTTGTAAAACCGGCGCTGGCCGGCTATCGATCCAAACAGTTCATCAGCCTGGTGCGAGACCATGGCATTGCCTTTCACGAGAAGCACAAAGGCCAGCTGTTCTGCAATGACAGTGCAACGCAGATCATCAAGCTGCTCATCGATGAGTGTCAGGTGGGTGGTGTCGAGGTTCGACATCCGGTGTCGGTCGCGGCCATCCGTGCCGAGGGGGCTCATTGGCGGGTTCAGACCCAGGGCCATGGTGACACTCTGGCGGGTCAGCTGGTGGTGGCAACAGGTGGCCTGCCGGTGCCTGCGATTGGGGCCAGTGCCTGGGGCTTGGACTTTGCCCGCAGCCTGGGGCTTGCCGTGACGCCGGTTCGGCCGGGCCTGGTTCCGTTGGCCTTTACCGGTGAGCAGACCGCATTTTTCCAGGGACTGGCGGGTCTGAGCGCGCCGGTTGAAATCCATGCGGGCAGCCCAAAGGGCGTCGAGCCGTCCTATGGCCAGGCGAGCTTTGAAGAAGACCTGCTGTTTACCCACAAGGGGCTCTCGGGTCCAGCCATTCTGCAGGCCAGTAGTTACTGGCA
>JBMSJG010000215.1:0-2175 GCA_049418645.1 Burkholderiaceae bacterium
GGGTTGTTCTTGGTCCGACGCTGAAGGATCTGAATGCAGCGGCGAATCTCATCGTCGCGGCCGATCACCGGGTCGAGCTTGCCAGCCAAGGCCCGCTCGGTCAGGTCGATGGTGTATTTCTTGAGTGACTCGCGCTGCCCCTCGGCATCTGCAGAGTCCACGCCCGATCCGCCACGGACCGCGTCAATGGCAAGTTCCAGGTTCTTGCGAGACAGGCCGTGGTCGCGCAGCAGCTTGGCGGCGTCGGACTTGTCATCGGCAAGGGCCAATAGAAAGAGTTCACTGGCAATGAACTGGTCGCCCCGCTTGCTGGCCTCACGGTCGGTCAGGTTGAGCAGTCGCTGCAGCTCGCTGCCGATGTGAATGTCGCCAGAGGCCTGCTGGACCTTGGGCAGACGCTCAAGACCCGTGCGGGCGGCCTGGGTGAGCTTTTGAACGTTGACGCCGGCCCGCGAGAGCAGCGAGCGGCTGGGGCCATCGGCCTGCTCCAGCAGCGCCAGCAGCAGGTGCAGGGGTTCAATGGCAGGGTTGTCCTGGCCGAGTGCCAGACTCTGGGCATCGGCCAGGGCCTGCTGGAATCCTGTGGTGAGCTTGTCTAAACGCATCTGAGTGTCCTTTGATCAGGGTGTGGCGATCGACGCCACGGGTTACTCAGATAGATGGGGTTGGATGTGCCGATTTCAAGGCCGACTAGGCCTTCTGCCACCGGTTGGCGGCCTGCTGGTCGCTCTCGCGAGCGTCTACCCAACGGCTCTGCTGGCCCGGCAGGGCCTCTTTCTTCCAAAAAGGCGCCAGGGTCTTGAGGTAATCCATGACAAAGGCACAGGCCTGCAAGGCCGCCTCGCGGTGTGCGCTGGTGACGCCCACAAAGACAATCTGGTCTGCGGGTTTGAGTGGTCCAACCCGATGGATGACTTTGACGCCATACAAAGGCCAGCGTTCGCAGGCCTGGTCGATGATCTCTTCGATGCTCTTTTCGGTCATGCCAGGGTAGTGCTCAAGGGTCAGCATGGCCACCGCATCGCCCTGGTTGAGGTCGCGCACGGTCCCCACAAAACTCGCCACAGCGCCCACCCGGGTGTCCGGCTCGCCATCGGGCCTCGTGCGAAGAGCCCGCAGTTCTGCACTGACATCAAAGTCGTGCTCGTAGACCTCTACGCGAGGGGTCTGTTGGGCTGAGGCAGGCTGCTGGCTCACTGGGCGTCTTGGTGACTCTGGACTGAACTAGCCGCCAGTGACCGGTGGGAAGAAGGCCACCTCGTCGCCGTCGCCAATGGGATGATCCTCACCCACCAGGGTCTGGTTAACGGCGGCCTTGATGCGGGCTGATTCTTGAAGGCTGGCCCATGCACCGCCCCGCTGGACGAGTTCGGCCCGCAGGGCTGAGATCGACTGGGCGGACGTCTGAAGCGACTCGCGGTCGACACCGGTCTGTTCACGCAGCAGGGCAAAGAGGCGAAGGTTGATCGTGGGCATGGGCAGGCAGAGGGTCTAGCCGAGTAATCCAGGAAACCCAAAGTAGCGCACATGGTCGCCTTTTTGAATTGGGGTTTTGGCGGGGATCTCCACCAACCCGCGCGAGCCGCTGACCGAAGACAGCAACTGCGAGTTCTGCTTGGGGTGAATGGCCACACGGCCTTCGTCATCGATCCAGGCCCGCAGAAACTCCTGACGAGCATCAGGCTTGGGCCAGTCGAAGCCCGCCTCCAGCCAGACGGCCTCGGGCATGGGATCGGCCACGCCACTGGCTTTCAGAACAAAGGGACGCACCAGCATGACAAAGGTCACCCAGGCCGAGACCGGATTGCCCGGCATGCCCATGAAGCTGGCCTGACCAATTCGACCGTAGGCAAAGGGCTTGCCTGGCTTCATGGCGACCTTCCAAAGGTCGAGCTCGCCCTGATCCATGACGGCCGCCTTGATGTGGTCCTCCTCACCAACGGAGACCCCGCCACAGGTCAGGATGATGTCGTGGTCTTGGGCTGCTGAAGCCAAGGCGTCGCGAGTGACCTGAAACTTGTCGGGCAGGCAGCCCAGGTCGCTGACCTGGCATCCCAGGCCCGCGACCAAACCCATGACCATGGGTCGGTTGCTGTCATAGATCTGGCCTGAGCCCAGACGCTGACCCGGCTGTCGCAGCTCGTTGCCGCTGGAGAAGACCGCCACGCGAAGCGG
>JBMSJG010000216.1:0-2140 GCA_049418645.1 Burkholderiaceae bacterium
GCCACCTTGAAGTCCATGTCACCCAGGTGATCTTCGTCACCCAGGATGTCGGTCAGCACGGCAAACCGGCCACCTTCTTTGATCAGACCCATGGCGATACCGGCCACGTGAGCCTTCATGGGCACGCCGGCGTCCATCAGGGCCAGACAGCCGCCACAGACCGAGGCCATGGAGGATGAGCCGTTGGACTCGGTGATCTCAGAGACCACGCGCATGGCGTAGGCAAAGTCCTCTGGGTTGGGCAGGACAGCAGCCAGTGCACGCTTGGCCAGACGGCCGTGGCCGATCTCGCGGCGCTTGGGCGTGCCCACGCGACCGCATTCGCCAGTGGCGTACGGGGGCATGTTGTAGTGAAGCATGAAGCGGTCACGGTACTCACCAGACAGCGCGTCGATGATCTGCTCGTCGCGATTGGTGCCCAGGGTGGCGACCACCAAGGCCTGCGTCTCACCACGGGTAAAGAGTGCCGAACCGTGGGTACGGGGCAGCACACCGGTGCGGATCTCGATGGGACGAACCGTGCGGGTGTCGCGGCCGTCGATGCGGGGCTCGCCATTGAGGATCTGGCCACGGACCACCGCAGACTCCAGACCAAACAGGGTGTCGGCAATCAGGTTGCCATCGAGCGACTTGCCAGCGGCAGCGGCTTCAGCGGTGACGGTCTCCTCAACCTTGGCGTAGATCTCTTTGATGCGCTGGGAGCGCTCTTGTTTGTTGCGCAGACCGTAGGCCGCCTTGAGGTCGGCTTCGGCCAGGGCCTTGATGCGAGAGACCGCCTCTTCGTCTTTTGCAGCAGGCTGCCAGTCCCACTCGGGCTTGCCAGCCTTTTCAACCAGCCGGTTGATGGCATCGATGGCAGCGCGCATCTGCTCGTGACCAAAGACCACGGCGCCCAGCATGACGTCCTCGGGCAGTTGATCGGCCTCGGACTCCACCATGAGAACGGCCGACTCGGTGCCAGCCACCACCAGGTCCATCCGGGAGTCCTTGAGCTGGCTGAGGGTTGGGTTCAGGACGTACTGGTTGTTGATGTAACCCACACGGGCTGCGCCGATGGGGCCATTGAAGGGCACACCCGAGATGGCCAGAGCAGCGGAGGCACCGATCATGGCGGCGATGTCGGGGTCTACCTCGGGGTTGAGGGACATGACCGTGGCCACCACCTGCACCTCGTTGTAAAAGCCCTCGGGGAACAGGGGACGAATGGGGCGGTCGATCAGGCGGCTGGTCAGCGTTTCTTTTTCGCTGGGGCGGCCTTCACGCTTGAAAAAACCACCGGGGATCTTGCCCGCCGCGTAGGTCTTTTCCATGTAGTCGACGGTCAGCGGGAAGAAGTCTTGACCAGGCTTGGCGGACTTGGCCGCTACCACGGTGGCCAGCACCACGGTGTCATCGATGTTAACGACCACAGCACCGCCGGCCTGGCGAGCAATCTCGCCGGTTTCTAGCGTGACCGTGTGTTGACCGTACTGGAAGGATTCTTTTGCAATGTTGAACACGTTTGTTCCTTTATCAATAGATTGCAAGCCACTCATCCACCTGCAGCCCCTGCGGGCCGGCTTCCCGGCCTGGGCCAGGGAGACAGCAACAAAAAAGCCAGCTCAGCTTGGTGCTCTGAACTGGCTTGTCTGCCATTACTTACGCAGGCCCAGACGCTCGATCAGAGAGCGGTAGGTTGGCAGGTTGGTGCGCTTGATGTAGTCCAGCAGCTTGCGACGGCGGCTGACCATTTTGAGCAGGCCGCGACGCGAATGATGGTCTTTGGCATGCGCTTTGAAATGCTCGGTGAGTTCGTTGATTCGGTTGGTGAGCAAGGCAACCTGGACTTCCGGGGATCCGGTGTCGCCCTGAGCGCGGGCGAAAGAAGTGACGATCTCGGCTTTTTTAGCCGTTTTTTGAGGCGTAACGACAGACATGTGGCATTCCTTTTTGAAGGGTGGACTTGCGGTGCACCTGCCAGGGCACACCGTGCTTTTTCAACAACTTAAGAGCGCATAGTGTAGGGGAATTCCCGTGGCAGCGCAACAGGCCGGCCCGACGACAGACCGTCTTGCCCCCCGCCACTGCCAGACAGCCAGGCCCGCCATCGCTGGCAGGCCCTGGCCTGGACTCAGGGCTGCTGAGGATTGGCCTTGGGGGC
>JBMSJG010000217.1:0-2123 GCA_049418645.1 Burkholderiaceae bacterium
GGCCATGGTCACTCCCATTCCCGTGGACAGGCTCATGCCCATGCACACGGCCAGGCTGCTGCCGAGGTGAGTCTGCAGGGCAAGGTCCTCAAGGTTGAGATCCGCGGGGCCATGGACAACTTTTTGTCTTTTGAGCATGCGCCCAAGACCGATGCCCAGCGCGCGCAGCTCAGGGCCTTGCAGGATCAGCTCAAGGATGCGGCCTGGCTGGTGGTGCCTGCTGCCCAGGCTCAGTGCAAGGTCACAGCCTTGAAGGCCGAGTCAGCCCTGTTTGATCTCAGCAAGCCTCTCAAAGGCCATGCCGATTTGGATGTCGACCTTGCCTTCGAGTGCGACCAGCCGTCAGCCCTGACCTCTATTCGATTTACCAGCCTGGACAAGGGCCGGCGCATGAAAAAGCTCATGGTCGAGTACGTGGGGCCTGCTGGTCAGAAGGCGGTCACCCTGACCCAGTCCAAGCCAGTCCTGGAACTGAAGTAACTTGGTGATCTCGCTTTCACAGCTGGTCTATGCCTGGCCGGGGCAGCCCCCCTTGCTGCGGATTGACGCCCTGACCCTTGGGGCTGGGCAGTCTTTGTTTGTGGGTGGCCCCAGTGGCAGCGGCAAGAGTTCCTTGCTGTCCTTGCTGTCTGGCGTGGTGCTGCCCACTGCCGGTGATTGCCAGGTCCTGAGCCAGTCCATGGCAGCCTTGTCGCCTGTTGCCAGAGATCGACTTCGGGCCGATGCCATGGGCATTGTCTTTCAGCAGTTCAATCTGCTGCCCTACTTGTCGATGATGGACAACGTGCTGCTGCCAGTGAAGGTCTCCCATCGGCGGCACGAGCAATCCTGTGCTCGACATGGCCATCCAGTGGCCCAAGCTCGTGGGCTGTTTGAGCGCCTGGGGCTAGATGCTCTGCGACCCTCTACGCCAGTACACCAGCTCTCTGTTGGTCAACAGCAGCGTGTCGCAGTGGCTCGGGCCTTTATGGGCTCCCCTGCTCTGGTGATCGCCGACGAGCCCACCTCCGCGCTCGATGATGACAACCGAGACGCCTTTTTGGAGTTGCTCTTGGGATTGGCCAACGAGGGCTCCACCAGTGTGGTCATGGTCAGCCACGACCGTCGGCTGGCCGATCGGTTTGATCAGCAGCTCTGGCTGGCAGGCCAGCCGCACCTTGCGGAGAAGATTGCCTCATGATTTGGCAGCTTGCTCTGAAGAGCGCCTGGTCCCGACGACTGAGCCTGTCCTTCGTGGTCTTGTCTGTGGCTGTCTCGGCCATGCTGGTTCTGTCAGTCTTTCAGCTGCGTCAGGACGCCCGTCAGAGTTTCTCTCAGGCCGTCAGTGGGGTAGACCTGATGGTGGGGCCAAGGGGGAGTGCCTCCGAGTTTCTGCTCTACACCGTCTTTCAGCTGGGCCGGCCCAGTCGCAACATGCAGGCCTCGCATCTTGAGACGCTGGAGAACATGCCTGGTGTGGCTTGGGCGGTACCCCTACAGCTGGGCGATCGCTACCGAGAGGCCTCGGTCTGGGGTACGAGCAGTGCTTTCTTTGGTGTCTTTCGGGTGCAGCAGCAGCCTCTGGTCTTTGCCAGGGGCAGGGCGTTTGCCAAGCCCTCGGCCGACAACCGTAGGGCGGTATTCGAGCTCGTTTTAGGGGCCTCTGTGGCAAGCCGTTATCGGCATCAGTTGGGTGACCAGATTGTCTTGACGCACGGCGACGGCGGCGAGCTGGCCGCCCGGCACGAGCAGACCCCGTTCACAGTGGTTGGCGTGTTGGCGCCGACGGGCGGTCCGATTGACCGAGCCGTGCTCGTGTCTGTCCAGGGTTTTGAGGCGATGCACGTGGGCTGGGATGTGATGCCCATGGGATTGGGCAGTCGAATGGCCAGTGTCCAGAAAGACTTGCTCGCAGACATGCCAGTGGATGCGCTCAAGCCCAGTTCTTTGACGGCCATTCTGGTGGGCCTACAGGACCGATCGAAAATCTTTCAGGTCCGACGTCAGATCGAGAACACCACGACCGAGCCGTTGATGGCGGTCTTGCCGGGGGTGACGCTCGATGAGTTGTGGCAGGTCTTGTCGGTCGCTGAAAACACCCTGCTGTTGGTGGGTCTGGTGGTGAGTCTGGCCAGTCTGATGTC
>JBMSJG010000218.1:0-2122 GCA_049418645.1 Burkholderiaceae bacterium
AAGGCCGCAAAGAACATGACCTCGGAGAAGATGAACCAGCCCATGCTCCAGCGGAAACTGGCGTCCACACGACCGCTGTAGACCCCGCCCTCGGACTCGCCGATGACCGTGCCAAACCAGCCAAAGAACATGTAGACCAGGATGGCCATGCTGATGCCGAAGGAATAGACGCCGTAGGCCGCCTCGTTTACCCAGCCGGCCATGCCGACCATGAAGAAGAACATGGCAATGGCGCCCACCATGGGCCATTTGCTGGGCGCCGGCACGTAGTAATACGGTGCGGTGCCGTGGGTTGCTGAACTCATACTGGTCTCCCTATCGAACAGTTCTTGAAAATAAATTGATCATGGTCATCGATCGCCCCTTGCTCTTAGGCGACGATGGACCTCACCAGAAATACCAAACCGGTTACAAACAAAATACCTGCCGCGACCCCTACGATCACCACATGCACTGGATTCAGTTGGGCCATGTCGGCATCGTGAGCCGCTCCACGACGCACACCAAAGAACGACCAGAGCACTGCGCTGACGGTTTGCCGAAAGCTGCCTTTGCGCTGAGTGGCTTTTTTAAGTTCGTCAATCGAGGCCATGGTGATTAGCGCTGAGCACCCTTTGCTGGCTGTCCCACGGAGGGGGCTCCACCCAGGGCTGTATTGGTGCCGACTTCAAAGAAGGTGTAGCTCAGTGTGATGTTGCGAATGCCATCGGGAAGCTTGGGGTCTATGACAAAGACCACTGGAAACTCTTTGGTCTCCCCTGGCTTGAGGGTCTGCTGCTCGAAGCAGAAGCACTCGAGTTTTTTGAAATAGGTGGCTGACTGCTTAGGGGCATAACTGGGGATGGCCTGGCCTTGAACCTCACGGTCGAGATTGTTGGTGATCTCGTAGAGGATGGTCATGATCTCGCCTGGATGTCCCTCGAGGACATTGTTCTTGGGCTTGAAGGTCCAGGGGCCATGCGAATTCGCATCAAACTCAATGGACAGGTTGCGAGTCACGTCCACCTGGGTGTTCTTGGCGAAACGACGGGCCTCGGCGTAGTCCAGCTTCTCGCGGGAGGTCAGGACATTGATACCCGTGGCCTCGCAGATCGCGTTGTAGAGCGGCACCAGTGCATAGCCAAAGCTGAACATCAGAATGGCAATCATCAACAGCTTGCCAAACATGGTCTTGTTTTGACCGGCAGTCTGAAGGGCTTGGCTCATGAGATCGCTTGGATGGTGGACGGTTTTAAGCCGCGGGGAACATGAGGTGATTAACGATCACACCAACAAAAAATACGGCCGCCACTGATACCAGGATCAGGGCGAGCCGCAGGTTGGTTGCTTTGCGTTGATCGCTCATGCGTTGCAACGGTTACTTCACAACGGGGGGCGTCTCGAAGGTGTGGAAGGGGGCAGGCGAAGGCACGCTCCACTCCAGTCCCTCAGGGGCCTCCCAGGGGTTATCTGCTGCCTTGGGGCCGCCCTTGATGCACTTGATCACCACATACAAGAGCAGCAACTGGGTCAGGCCAAAGCCAAAGGCACCCACCGAGGCCACCGCGTTGAAGTCAGCAAACTGCATGGGGTAGTCGGCATAACGACGTGGCATGCCGGCGAGGCCCAGGAAGTGCATGGGGAAGAAGGTGATGTTGAAGGTGATCATGGACAGCCAGAAGTGCAGCTTGCCCAGCTTTTCGTCGTACATGTGACCGGTCCACTTGGGCAGCCAGTAGTACACGCCAGCAAACAGGGCAAAGAGAGAGCCGGCCACCAGCACATAGTGGAAGTGGGCCACTACGTAGTAGGTGTCATGCAACTGGATGTCGACCGGGGCAACGGAGAGGATGATGCCGGTCAGGCCGCCAATGGTGAAGACCACGATGAAGCCAATGGCAAACAGCATGGGGGTCTCGAAGGTCATCGAACCCTTCCACATGGTGGCCAGCCAGTTGAAGATCTTCACGCCGGTTGGCACTGCGATCAGCATGGTGGCGTACATGAAGAAGAGCTGACCCGTCAGCGGCATGCCCGTGGTGAACATGTGGTGAGCCCAGACCACGAAGGAGAGGATCGCGATCGAGGCCGTGGCATAGACCATGGAGCTGTAGCCGAACAGACGCTTGCGGGAGAAGGTCGG
>JBMSJG010000219.1:0-2119 GCA_049418645.1 Burkholderiaceae bacterium
AGAGCCAATCCTAGAGCCAAAACCCACTAAGATGAATGGATGGAAACCACAATCCTTCCCAACGAACAAAAAATAGCCTTTGATTTCCCGCGGCAGGACGCCCTGGGCGGGGTCTGCACGGCTTCGGCCTGGGCCAAAGTCCCTGAGCCCGTGGCTGCGGCTGCCCGCGAGCCATTGGTCAACGAGATCAAGGCCTTGCTGAAGGCCCGGAACGCTGTTTTGGTCGCGCACTACTACGTGGATGGCGCCCTGCAGGACCTGGCCTGGGAGACGGGAGGCTTTGTTGCAGACTCCCTGGAGATGGCCCGGTTTGGCAAGAACCACGCCGCCCAGACCCTGGTGGTCGCCGGTGTGCGCTTTATGGGGGAAACCGCCAAGATTCTCTCGCCCGAGAAGACGGTGCTCATGCCTGATCTGGATGCGACCTGCTCACTCGACCTGGGCTGCCCTGCTGACGACTTTGCCCGTTTTTGTGATGCCCACCCGGATCGACAGGTGGTGGTCTATGCCAATACCAGTGCAGCCGTGAAGGCCAGGGCCGACTGGATGGTGACCAGCTCCTGTGCCCTGGCGATTGTTCATGAACTGCATCAGCAGGGTCAGAAGATCCTCTTCGCACCCGATCGCCACCTGGGCCGATACATCGCCGACCAGACCGGCGCCGACATGCTGCTCTGGGAAGGCCACTGCGTGGTTCACGATGAGTTCAAGGCAGCTGAGCTGGTGACCTTGAAGGCCAAGCATCCCAAGGCCAAGATCTTGGTGCACCCAGAGTCCCCTGCGTCGGTGACCGAGTTGGCCGATGTGGTGGGCTCGACCAGCGCCATGATCAAGGCTGTGGTGGACGGGCCGGGCGATGAGTTCATCGTCGCCACCGACCAGGGCATCCTGCACCGCATGCGTCAGCTGGCACCGGGTAAGAAGCTGATTGAGGCCCCCACCGCTGGTAACAGTGCCACCTGCAAGAGCTGCGCCCATTGCCCCTGGATGGCCATGAATGGCCTGGTGGGTGTGAAGGCCTGCCTGAGTTTTGACCGTCCAGGACCCAACCCCTTCGAGGTTCAGGTTGACTCCGCTTTGGGTCTAAAGGCCAAGCGCTGTATTGATCGCATGCTGGACTTCACCGCGCATCACCCAGACAAGCTGGCTCGCGCGCAGCACGGCTTTGTGAAGAACATCGGCGCGGCCTGATCGGTTCCCTGCGTGTTCAAGCCGACTGCCGCCAACGAGACGCTCGAGCTTGCTCGGGCCCGCAACATTGCCGATGCCCTCGCTGAGGATGTCGGCGTGTGTGACTACACCGCCCAGCTGGTCCCGGATGAGCCCAAGTCCGCTCGGCTAGTTGTTCGCGAGGCGGCAGTGCTCTGTGGACGAGACTGGTTTGAGGGCTGCTTCAAGGCCTTGGACCCCGAGGCTCGGATCGACTGGTCGTTTGAGGAAGGCGATGAGATGTCGCCTGGCGATGTGGTCTGCAGCATTCGCTGTCAGGCTCGGGCCATGCTCACCGCTGAGCGACCTGCGATGAACTTTCTGCAGACCCTGTCGGCTGTGGCCACGCTCACCCGTCAGTATGCAAAGGCGATTGAGGGTGCGAGCCCCAATCCCAGGGGGTGCCATGTGCTCGATACCCGCAAGACCTTGCCGGGCCTGCGCCAGGCTCAGAAGTACGCGGTCCGCATCGGTGGTGGACAGAACCAGCGCATGGCCCTGTGGGACGGCATCTTGATCAAGGAAAACCACATCGCCGCAGCCGGTGGTGTGACGGCTGCCCTGCGAGCGGCCGAGTCTCTCAACAGCGGTCTCCAAGCGGCTGTCTCGATTCAGATTGAAGTTGAGACCTTTGAGGAGCTCCAAGAGGCCTTGGCCGCTGGTGCGACCAGTCTGCTGATTGACAACTTCACACCGGATCAGATGCGACAGGCCGTGGCCATGACGCAAGCCATCTGTGCCGAGCAGGGACGAGAACCTGCTTTTCTTGAGGCCAGTGGTGGCATTGGTCTCGAAGGCCTACGCGAGATTGCGGCCACGGGTGTGGATCGCATCTCGATTGGTCGACTGACCAAAGACATCAAAGCGGTTGACTACTCCCTGCGCGTCGTTTGATCGGCGTGAGGATGGT
>JBMSJG010000220.1:0-2107 GCA_049418645.1 Burkholderiaceae bacterium
GTCAACACATCATCGGCACGCAGAGCAGCCTGGATATCACTAAACCAATGGCTGAACTGCCGAAATCCCAAGGTCAGGTAGAGGACACCCACCATAAAAGCGAGTTCTAGAATTGGATGAACCAAGTGCAGGATCTTGGCAATCACCAACCCGCCCAGAGCCCCACCCACAACAATGGTTCCCCACGCCATCCAAGCACTCGAGACGCTGTCCACCTCCATGGTCCGGACCTGACGAATCTTTTGATCCACCCAAGTCTGAATGGCATTCGTCTGCCGAATAGGGCGAACCTGTTCAAGTAGCAAAGCGATCAACAGACTGATAAGTGTCATGGCATTTCCGGTTCAGGACACTGGGTCCAAGCTGCATATAGAAAGTGATACAAGTTTCTGATCATGGCCGCCGTCGCACCCCAGATAAAACGATGCTCATAAGGCATGGCAAAAAACTCGATCTGCTCAGATTCTAACGCGAGGCCCCGGCGCTGATGATTGGCGGGGTTCATGAGGAAGGCCAATGGCACCTCAAACACCTCGCTGACCTCTGTGGGGTCTGGCTCGAAACTGGCCTGGCCATGTAACAAGCCAATCACCGGTGTGACCTGAAAGCCCGTCACGGTTAGGTAGTCAGGCAGTCGACCGACTAGTGTCAGGCGGTCGGAGGCCAGACCAACCTCTTCTAGGGTCTCTCGGCAGGCCGTCTGCTCGGGCGTTTCTTGCCCCTCCGAGGCACCACCAGGCAGGCTGATCTGACCAGGATGGTGTTTGAGGTGGGAGGGACGCTGCGTCAAGACCAGGCTAGGGCCAAGTTGACTGTCATCGTAACGAAGAGCGAACAACACCGCTGCGGCCTTTGGGCTCAGCACGTGGGCCGTCCTCTCCCGGCGATCGGCCAACACCTCGGGCTGCCAGCTGGGAAACCCATGGCGACGGGCGAGCGAAAACCAGGCGGTCAGTCGCCGGTGGTCTAGCACTTCGGGGGGAATAAAAGGCCCCGGCACGAATGGCCGGGGCTCTGCTTGCTCGGGGTTGAACCGAGGCGCAGCCAGGGTTAGCCCTCTTGGCTGTCTTCGGCTGCTGCGGGCTCAGCTGCTTTGCTGCTAACACCCATGTCAGCCAGTGCTGCCGCCTTACGGGCGGGCAACTTCTCGCGAATACGGGCCGATTTGCCTGAGCGCTCACGCAGGTAGTAGAGCTTGGCACGACGAACGTCACCGCGACGCTTGACTTCGATCTTGGCGATCAGGGGCGAGTAGACCTGGAAGGTACGCTCGACGCCCTCACCGGCCGAAATCTTGCGGACGATAAACGAGGAATTCAGACCACGATTGCGCTTGGCAATCACGACGCCTTCGAAAAGCTGGACGCGCTTGCGCTCACCTTCAACGACGTTCACGCTAACGACCACGGTGTCTCCGGGGCCAAACTCAGGAATGGTTTTGCCAAGACGGGCAATCTCTTCCTGCTCGATCTGCTGGATGATGTTCATGATTTCTCCGAAACCATCGTTGCTGGTACTGGGTTGGCGTTATGAAGAGCCCAGACATCCGGCAAGAGGATGGGTAACAAAATTACTTCTTGAGAAGGTCGGGCCGTTTGCTCTTGGTGAGCGCCAGGGCGACCTCTTTTCGCCAATCCGCTATTTTGCCATGGTGGCCAGATAAAAGCACGGGCGGGACGGCCTGCCCCTCAAAGACCTCAGGGCGCGTGTAATGGGGGTGATCCAGCAAATTGGCCATAAAAGAGTCCTGCTGTGACGAGGCATCATCGCCCAAGACCCCCGGAATCCTGCGAGTAAACGCATCTAAGAGGGCAATTGCCGGAATTTCGCCGCCAGATAGAACAAAATCGCCCAAACTGATCTCAACTTGCACGTATCTGTCGATAAAACGCTGGTCTATGCCCTCATACCGCCCACAGACCAGGGTGAACTGTCCGGTTTGCCCCTGGCTGGTCTGAGCCAGACAGTTCTCAACTAAAGACTGGGTCAAGGACTGTCCTGCTGGCGAAAAGAGAATAGTTGGCCCCTTTTGAATGCCTTTTGACAGAAGATCCGAGCTGATAGCGGCCATACAGTCCGCCAGCGGCTGCGCCAGCATGACCATGCC
>JBMSJG010000221.1:0-2094 GCA_049418645.1 Burkholderiaceae bacterium
CTTGCTGCGTACGGCCGTTAGCCGTCACCCTACCCTGCGGAGTCCGGACCTTCCTCTCCCAACTCGCGTTGGCAGCGATCGTCCAGCCCACTTCCTGACTGCACTATAGGTCCAAAGCGGCAGCTCGCACAAACGCCACCGATCTCCCTCTCTACGATCCCGGTGCCGGCCGACTCTTGGCAGACCGAAAGACCTCCGTGTCTCGGTAGAAGTCGACTGATTGATTCTCCCGACACCATCCTGGTACTCCCATGATCGGCAATGGCCATAGGCGAGACGGCCGATCGGTCTCGGCCTGCTGCTTCCTGTGCAAAGCCTGGCTCGCCCAATGATCGACCTGCCCCCAGTCCATGGCGCGTCCGACCGCCAGTTGGTCAGTCGGCACCAGCTCCGAACAGTCCAAAACCCAGGCCTGAGCGGTGATCGCCTTGTAGGGTCGATGTCCTTTTTCTAGTAAGGCATGGCCCAAGGGCCAGACTGACCATTCAGGACAACCGAAAACACTAGCCGCTCGAGAATCAGTACTGTGTTGCCAGTCTGGTCGGGCGCTTGGCGATTGACCAGTCAACTGCCAGCGAGACCGCCAGCCCCAAAACAGACCTGACCAGTCGCGACGATCCCAGCAGTCTCTGAGCAACTGACCATCTCGAAGTGCGACCACCAAGACACCACTCTCATCCAGCAGGGTCGCCCAGTCCCGCCAGGGTCCACGCTGATTGCCGCGATGGCCAGATCGATCAATTTCCTCGGCCTGCAGGGCATTGAGTGAGGCCTTGAGCTTGGGCAAATGCAACCACATCAATGCGTTGTACCGATCATGCAGGTTGTCACGCGTGGGCAGGCCCCCGGTCTGAGCGATGTGGGTTTCGTAAGCACAGCCAGTGGGCAAGGCCAACTGGTCCACCATGCGCAGCGGAGCGCCGCGGCCGGTGGTCAGATGCCTGGACTTGGCCACCGCATCAAACCAGCCCTGCAAGGCCTTGGGGGAGAGCGTTAGGCAGGCACGAGTCGCTTCAGCATCGAAGGCGGCCAGCCAAGGTGCTAGAGGCTCAGCTGCCAATCCAGAGGCTCGCCTGCGGCCAATGGAACAATCTGGCCGTTCCCACCTGCATAGGGCAAGCTGGCCTCAACGAGGGATGCGCCACGGACGAGGCGAATGGTCTGGTCGGAGACCGGCAGGCCGTAGAACTCAGCCCCAAACCGTGAGGCGAAATCAGCCAGGCGGTCCAGACAGCCAAGGCCATCGAATACCTGAGCATAGAGGGCCATGGCATGCGGAGCGCTAAAGCAACCGGCGCAGCCACAGTCCATCTCTTTGGCATCTTTCGCGTGAGGGGCAGAGTCGGTTCCGAGAAAGAAACGGGGAGAGCCACTGCTGGCCGCCTGCAGAAGAGCCTGACGATGCGGCTCTCGCTTGAGCACTGGAAGACAATAGTAGTGCGGTCGCAATCCACCTTTGAAAAGACTGTTCCGATTGAACAACAGATGCTGCGGCGTGATGGTGGCGCCAATGGGCCCTTCTGCCTGGCGCACGTAGTCGGCGGCCTCTTTGGTCGTGATGTGCTCAAAGACGATTCGCAGCCTCGGGAACTTGGCGCGCAGCGGTATCAGCACATCCTCAATGAATCGAGCCTCTCGATCAAAGACATCCACCTGGTGATCGGTGACCTCACCATGCACACACAAGACCACCCCACTGTCTTGCATGGCCTCTAGAGCAGCATAGCAACGGGCCAGATCGGTGACACCACTATCAGAATTGGTGGTCGCGCCAGCAGGATAGAGTTTGTAGGCCAAGATCCCCGGTGTCTCGGCTGCGCGCCTGACCTCTTGAGGGGACGTGTTGTCCGTCAGGTACAGGGCCATGTAGGGATTGAAGTCCTGCTCAGTCGGACCGAGGGCTTTGAGAATTCTGTCGCGATACGCCAAGGCCATCTCGACATTCACAATCGGAGGCCGCAGATTGGGCATGATCAGAGCACGCCCAAATTGTCTGGCCGTGTAACCCACCACACTGGCCATGGCCTGACCGTCTCGAAGGTGCAAATGCCAGTCGTCTGGTTTTGGAATGACCAAATCGTTCACAGCGTTCCT
>JBMSJG010000222.1:0-2081 GCA_049418645.1 Burkholderiaceae bacterium
TGGGCGACGTGGTCTGTGGTGGCTTTGGTCTGCCGATTGCCCGTGACATGTGCCAGAAGGTCATCGTCGTCGGTAGCAACGACTTGCAGTCCCTCTATGTCGCCAATAACGTCTGCTCCGCCGTGGAGTATTTCCGAAAGCTGGGTGGCAACGTCGGCGTCGCTGGCATGGTGATCAACAAGGACGATGGTACTGGCGAGGCAGCTGCCTTTGCTCAGGCGGCAGGCATTCCGGTTCTCTCCGCCATCCCGGCGGATGAAGACATTCGCCGCAAGAGTGCCTCATACGAGATTATCGGAAGGCCAGAGGGCCAATGGGGGCCGATGTTCGCCGATCTGGCCAGCAACGTGGCCACGGCACCCCCGGTTCGACCCAAGCCACTCTCACAGGATGAGCTGCTTGGTCTGTTTTCAGGCAGTGCCGTCGGACGAGATGTGGTGCTCGAGCCAGCAACGGTCTTTGACATGATGGGCCGCGAAGACGTTGCCAAGCCCTCTCTCGAAGTGGTCTACGACCAGGCTTAGTCAGATGAACGCACGACAGCCCATCCCAATTGTTCCGGACGAAGGCGGCGCCTGTGTCTCAGGATCGGAACGCATGATGGCGTCGGCGATGGCAGCAGGCAAGTCGGATCTATTGGAGCAGTACGCCAAGGACTACCCCAAGGGGCCGCATGACCAGCCCCAGAGCATGTGTCCCGCCTTTGGATCTCTCCGAGTTGGGCTTCGCATGCGTCGAACCGCCACGATTCTCTCGGGTAGTGCCTGTTGTGTCTACGGTCTGACCTTTACCTCACACTTCTATGGCGCGCGTCGTCCGGTCGGCTACGTCCCCTTTAACTCCGAGACGCTGGTCACCGGCAAGTTGTTTGAGGACATCAGAGAGGCCGTCTATGCACAGGCCGATTCTGATCAACTCGATGCGCTGGTGGTCATCAACCTCTGTGTGCCAACCGCCAGCGGTGTCCCCCTGCAGTTGCTACCCAAAGAGATCAATGGCGTTCGGGTCATTGGTATCGATGTCCCGGGTTTTGGTGTTCCTACTCATGCCGAGGCCAAAGATGTCTTGGCCGGGGCGATGCTGGACTATGCGATGAAGGAGATTCAGGCTGGTCCCGTGGCAGCTCCCCGGGCCGGCAAGAGCGCCTTACCCTCGGTGGCCTTGCTCGGCGAGATGTTCCCCGCTGACCCCATGGTGATTGGCCAACTCCTCGCGCCGATGCAACTCAGTGCCGGTCCTGTGGTGCCAACCCGCGAATGGCGAGAACTCTACGCGGCCTTAGATAGCGTGGCGATCGCGGCTGTACATCCGTTTTACACCGCCAGCATGCGAGTCTTCGAGGCTGCTGGCCGTCCCATGGTCGGTTCGGCTCCAGTGGGCTACGAGGCCACTGCTAACTGGATCGAGGCCATTGGTCGTGCCACCAACACGCCCACCGCGCAGATTGAGCAGGCCAAGCAGGCTGCGCTGCCGGGTATCAAGGCTGTCTTGGATCGCTCGCCGATTCGTGGACGAATCACCGTGAGTGGATACGAGGGATCCGAGCTGTTGGTCGCCCGTCTGCTGGTCGAAAGCGGTGCTGATGTCCGTTACGTGGGGACCGCTTGCCCACGCACGGAGATGAGTGCTGCGGATCGCGAATGGCTTGAGTCCAAGGGTGTCCAGGTTCAATACCGCGCCTCCCTGGAACAGGATTTGGCTGCGGTTGAGGAATACCAGCCAGACCTGGCCATCGGAACCACCCCGGTGGTTCAGAAGGCAAAAGAAAAAACCATTCCCTCGCTGTATTTCACAAACCTCATTTCGGCCCGCCCGCTGATGGGTGCTGCTGGTGCCGGATCGCTGGCCCAGGTGGTCAATTCGGCTCTGGCCAACAAGGCGCGATTCGAGACCATGAAGTCCTTCTTCGGTCAGACGGGACTGGGCGACAACGCTGGCATCTGGCAGAGCATGCCCGTTGAACATCCTGAGTTCCGGGCGCAGGTCCGTCGACAGCAGGAAAAGCGGGCGGCACGTCGAGCCCAAGAGGCGATGGGGACCTAAGCCATGCTGATACTCGATCACGATCGTGCAGGCGGCTA
>JBMSJG010000223.1:0-2072 GCA_049418645.1 Burkholderiaceae bacterium
AGACGCCCCGTCTGCATAACAGCAACTCGCTGGGCAAATCGGCGAACCATGGGTAAGTCATGGGTAATCATCAGAATCGCCATGCCCGTCTCGCGCTGCAAGTCGAGCAATAGATCCAAGACCTGCTGCTTGAGGGTCACATCCAGAGCAGTGGTGGGTTCATCTGCAATCAACAATTTGGGGCGGCAGGCCAGTGCCATGGCGATCAGAACCCGCTGACGCTGGCCACCCGACAATTGATGGGGGTAGGCCATGACCGCGTGCTCAGCCGAGTCGATGCCCACCCGCTCCATCAGATCGCCGGCGCGTTGCATCGCCTCGACCGGCGTCAAACCCTCGTGGGTCTGCAACACCTCAGCAATCTGCTGACCGACGGTTAAGAGAGGGTTCAAGGCTGTCATGGGCTCTTGAAAGACCATCGCGATCTCGGAGCCCCTCATGGACTGAAGTCGCGTGGCCGAGGCGGCCAAGAGGTCTTCACCCTGCCAGAGCACCTGACCGGTCACCTGTGCATCGGGCACCAGACCCAAAACGGCCAAGGCCGTCACGGTCTTGCCCGAGCCGGACTCCCCGACTAAAGCCAGCCTCTCACCAGGCTCGATGGTCAGAGAGAGGGCCTCAACGGCCGCTGGCCCCTCTTCCAATTGCCCAAACCGAACCGTCAGGTCCGACAGCCTCAGGAGAGACTGGTTATCGGCGAGTGTCGAGTGCATCGCGAAGCGCCTCTCCAATAAAAATCAACAGCAGCAGCAAGGCCACCAACACGCCGAAGGTAGAGACTGTTATCCACCAGGCGTCGAGGTTGTCCTTGCCCTGGGCCAACAGTTCACCAAGGCTTGCGGTCGAGGTCGGCACGCCAAGCCCCAGGAAATCAAGACTGGTCAGTGCCAAGACAGCCGCCGACATTCGGAATGGCAGAAAGGCAATCACCGGTGTCAGGCTGTTGGGCAGGATGTGGCGAGTCATGATTCGCCAGTCTGAGAGGCCCATGGCCCGTGCCGCGGTGACATAGTCTAGGCTGCGGTTTCGCAGAAACTCAGCACGAACGTAATCCGACAGCCCCATCCATCCAAAGACCGAGAGAATCACCAGCAAGACCAGCAGGCCCGGCTCGAACATCGAGGCGAGGATGATCAAGAGATAGAGCTCAGGCAGTGAGCCCCAGACCTCAATCAAACGCTGGAAAAAAAGATCAATGCGGCCAGCAAAGTAGCCTTGAATGGCGCCGAAGAAAATGCCCAAGACCAGACCAATGGCCGTCAAGGCCATTCCAAACAACACCGACACCCTAAAGCCGTAAATCAACCTGGCCAGGACATCCCGGCCTCGGTCATCGGTTCCCAGCCAGTTCTCGGCTGAGGGCGCAGCCGGATTCGGAGAAGGCGCAAAGTAGTTGATGGTTTGAAAACTGTAGCGATTAACGGGATAGAGCGCCCAGTTCCCATCGGCCTGTAGCTTCTGTTGAATATAAGGATCCAGGTAGTCCGCGGGCGACTCAAATTCCCCGCCAAAGGTTTTCTCGGAGTAGTCCTTGACCAGTGGCCAATACAGACTGCCCTGATAAGACACCACCAGCGGGCGGTCGTTGGAGATCAACTCAGCCGACAAGCTCAAGGCGAACAGCAGCAGGAAAATACGCAGACTCCAGAGTCCACGGCGATTGGCACAGAAACGACGCCAGGCCAGGCGGGCGGGAGAATCCATCATGACTTCTGCGCTCCAAACTGGACCCGCGGATCGACCACCACGTATAACAAATCATTGATCAGCTTGGCCACCAGACCAATCAAAGAAAAGAAAAACAAGGTTCCCATGACCACTGGGTAGTCGCGCTTCATGACCGACTCATAGGACAACAGCCCCAGACCATCGAGTGAGAACAGGGTCTCGATGAGCAAGGATCCAGTGAAGAACGCGCCCACAAAGGCAGCCGGAAATCCGGTCACGATGGGGATGAGGGCGTTGCGCAGAACATGGCGCCAGAGGACCACGTCCTCTGGAAGGCCCTTGGCCCTTGCGGTCAACACATACTGACGACGAATCTCCTCGAGCATGGTGTTTTTGGTCAGCAT
>JBMSJG010000224.1:0-2071 GCA_049418645.1 Burkholderiaceae bacterium
AAGACATCGATTTACTGCTGCGAGTCCTGTTTAGGCTCAGAGACCAGGGCAACACAGTGGTCATCATCGAGCATAACCTCGATGTGATCAAAACAGCGGACTGGATCATTGACCTGGGTCCCGAAGGCGGTCAGGGCGGTGGTCAGGTGGTGGCCTGTGGAACGCCGGAATCCATCTGCACGGTCCCAGCCAGTCACACAGGCCAGTATCTGGGCCGACTGCTCAGGCCGGCCGGTCAGTCAGCCAGGCGTCCCTGAGCCAACACCCGAAACTGGCCAGACTGGTCTGGCATGGCCACCACCAGCTCACCCATGCCCAGATAAACACCCGTCAGGGCAGAGATGGTCACCTGATGGGTCACCCAGACTTCAAAGCCGCGCTCTGCCTGCTGAAGTCGAGCGGCAGCATGGGCGCGGGCTTCACGCAACTGAGCCTGTCGGTCCCCGTGCCCCTGGAAAAAAGAATTCAGAGCCGGAAAAGGTTGGACTGCGGCCTGGCTTGAGAAAGCCAGCCTGGCTGTCTCCAGACATCGACACCATTGGCTGCTGAGGACGCGCTGGGGCTGTAAGCCCTGCCTGGAGAACCACTGGCCTAGTCGCACCGACTGCTGACGTCCGTCTTGGGACAGGTTGCGCTGAGTGGAACAGTCAGACAGACGGAAGTTTTCTGGGTCACCGACGCCGGGTTCGGTCTGGGCATGCCGAATCATGACCACCGCACCGGGCGTTTTCATCGCTTGAACGAGACCGGCCTGATCCTGTTCGGCCGCCTGGACGCCCGAGAGTGCCAATGAGAGTCCGGACCATAGCAAAACGGTCCTCAGGATCGAGCGGAGACATGACACCGGGCGGAAGAGGTTCATCGGCATTGGAGAACCTCGCCCGGAAAAAGTTTCTCCGACAGCCTGTTATCGGGGCAGATTAGACGCGCCCATGAGGAACTGGTCCACCGCATGGGCAGCCTGTCGACCCTCACGAATGGCCCAGACCACCAAGGACTGTCCGCGCCGCATGTCACCGGCCGAGAAGACTTTGGCCACGTTGGTGGCGTAAGCCTTGCTGCCCTCCGTCGGAGACTTGGCGTTGCCACGCTGGTCACGGTCCACCCCAAAGGCCTCCAACACCGAGCCAACTGGTGATACGAATCCCATGGCCAGCAACACCAGGTCAGCCTGGAAGACCCTTTCCGTGCCAGGCACTTCTTGGAGCTTGCCATCCTTCATCTCAATCTGAACAGCCTTGAGTCCAGTCACCCGACCGTTTTCACCGACGAATTCCTTCGTGGCAATCGCAAACTCACGCTCACAACCTTCCTCATGACTGCTCGAGGTTCTGAGCTTCGTCGGCCAGTAAGGCCAGGTCATGGCTTTGTTCTCGTGCTCCGGGGGCATGGGCATGAGTTCAAACTGTGTCACGCTCTTTGCCCCATGCCGGTTGCTGGTTCCAACACAGTCAGAACCTGTGTCACCACCACCAATCACCACGACGTGCTTGCCATCCGCACGAATCTGTCCCGGAAAGCCATCGCCTGCATTGACCTTGTTCTGCATGGGCAGGAATTCCATCGCAAAGTGCACGCCAGCCAATTCCCGGCCTGGCACTGGCAAGTCACGGGGTTGCTCGGCCCCGCCCGTCAGAAGCACGGCATCAAAATCAGCCATCAGAGACTCAGGGCTCACCGTCTGGCTGGCCCAATTGGTGACCTTGGTGTCAGCCGGCAGGCTGGCCACCAGGGTGCTGGTCTTGAACAACACTCCCTCGGCCTTCATCTGCTCAACGCGGCGGTCGATGTGATGCTTTTCCATCTTGAAGTCGGGGATCCCATAACGCAGGAGTCCACCGATGCGATCATTCTTCTCAAAGACCGTCACCTCATGGCCCACCCGAGCCAGTTGCTGCGCAGCGGCCAGGCCAGCAGGTCCCGATCCAATGACTGCAACCCGCTTGCCGGTCTTGTGACTGGGTGGTTGGGGTTGAACCCAGCCCTCAGCCCAGCCCCGGTCGATGATGGCGTGCTCAATGGATTTGATGCCAACGGCCTCGCTGTTGAAGTTCAGCGTACAAGCGGCCTC
>JBMSJG010000225.1:0-2044 GCA_049418645.1 Burkholderiaceae bacterium
TGTCGTCTACAAAGGTAATGGCGCGACTCGTCGCGATGTCTTGCATGCGGTGGTCTTCGCCTCGATAGTCCCGCAAGGCAAACAGCATGCCGGCCAAATCTGAGGACACCGTCATGCACAGGGCCAGGGCCGCCTGTGCATTGAGCCAGTGGTGACGGCCCCGAAGTCGAAGGGCCTGGGCCGGCATCAGTCGAACCAGTGGTGGATGCTCGTCATCCTCGGTCCAGGGCGCAGGCTGATAAACCAACCATTCCAGCGACTCCTTGAGAACACCAAAACCAGAGGTATGGTCAGCAGGCGTCTGCAGGCCAAAGGTAATGACGGACGGCATCTGAGGCTTGGCCTTGGATGACCGTCCCAGGGATCGATTGGTGGCCAGGCCATCACGAAGGGTCTGAATTCTCTCCAACAAGGGCTGGTCGTCCCGATTGACGATCATGCTGCCCGTTGGCCGGGGCAGGCCGAACACCCTTAGCTTGGCATTTGCATAATCGTCATAGTCCAGATGCCAATCGAGATGGTCCTGACTGAGATTCAAGACGGTTGCAGCGGTGGGAGAGAATCGACTCGAGAGGGCGAGCTGAAAGCTTGATAATTCCAAGATCCAGGCCTTAGGCGGTTGATGACGACGTTGCCTGGCCATCAAGGCCTCCAGCATCGAGGGGCTCACATTTCCCGCCAGCTCCACGTCCAGACCAAGGCTGGTGAGCAGGTGGTAGCAGAGTTTGGCAGTGGTGGTCTTGCCATTGCTACCGGTGATGGCCAGGACCATCGGGCGGGTAAGGGCCAACTCGGGTGACTGGTCATCCTGATCAGCGGCTGCCTGATGCTCCATCTCGAGGGCCCAGTCAAACAGATCCAGTTCGCTGGCCACCGCCAGCCCCTCGGCCTGCGCCTGCGAAAGGAGGTTGGCAATCGACTGTGGCCTTCCATCGTGGGGGGATAGGCCAGGAGAGGGAACCAGCAGGTCTGCCCCACTCAGGAGCATTACCGAGAATGGCAGGCTCTGTCCGAGTAGGAGTTCCACGCCATCATCCGCATTCGCCAGCTCCGTCGCCGAGGGCAGATCGGCGCGCGAATCCACCAGACGCACAGTCATGCCCCGCTGCCTTAGCCAACGAGTGGTCGCCAGTCCAGACTCGCCAGCGCCAATGACAAGAGCCAAGCGACCCTGCCAGTTGGAATCGCTGAACCAAGTCCAGCCCGTTGGCCTTGGTGTCGTCTGTGAGGTGGGACTCGTTGGGGCCATCGTCGGGCTACCGGATCTTGAGCGTGGCCAGGCCGGCGAGAACCAGCATCATGGTGATAATCCAGAAACGCACCACGACCTGCGTCTCTTTCCAACCAGACTCTTCAAAGTGATGATGCAAGGGGGCCATGCGCAGAATACGTCGGCCCTCCCCAAAACGACGTTTGGTGTATTTGAAATACGCGACCTGCAGCATCACGGAGAGCGTCTCGGCAACAAAGACGCCACCCATGATGAACAACACGATCTCTTGTCTGACCACAATTGCGACGGCCCCCAAGGCACCACCAAGTGCCAGGGCGCCGACGTCCCCCATAAAGACAGTCGCCGGGTAGGCGTTAAACCACAGAAAGGCCAGGCCCGCGCCGACGAGGGCAGCACAGAACACCGTCAACTCCCCGGCACCGGGAATAAATGGCAGCAAGAGGTATTTGGAAAAAACGGCGTTACCGGCGACATAGGCAAAGACACCCAGGGCGCCAGCCACCAAGACTGTCGGCATGATGGCCAAGCCGTCGAGGCCATCGGTCAGGTTCACGGCATTGCTGCTGCCAACGATGACAAAGTAGGACAGCAGCACGAAGCCGAACACACCCAGTGGATAGGCCACGCTTTTAAAAAAGGGCACGATCAAATCCGCTGCAGGTGGGAGACTGAGGACAAACCCGTTTTGAATCCACTGAACAAAGAGTTGCCAGGCGGCGGCATTGCTCGGGGCCGAGACGCTGAACACCAGCCATAGGGCTGCCACCAGACCGATCACCGACTGCCAGAAATACTTCCATCGAGCAGGCA